>JAPVSP010000186.1:0-2644 GCA_047519685.1 Chloroflexota bacterium | reverse complement strand
GTCCAGCCCGAGCTCTCGCAGCGCGGCCAGCTCGGGCTCGGGGGCCGAGGGGTCGGTGATCAGCAGCGCGATCCGGCTCGCTGGCCCGACGATCGCCGGTGTCACCACCCCGATCTTCGAGCCGTCGGCAAGGACGACGACCCGCTCGGCACGTTCGATCGCGCGACGCTGGACGTCCGCCTGCTCGTCCGTCAGCTCGGTCATGCCCCATCTGGCGGTGAGTCCGGCCGCTCCGACGACAGCGACATCGAATCGGTAGCGTTCGAGCGTCCCGACCGCGACGGGCCCGTGGCAGGTCAGCTCGTCGCGCAGCACCGATCCGCCCAACACGACGACGCGGACCGGGCGTGTTCCCAGCAGGCTCGCCGAGGGTAGCGACGCGGTGACGACGGTCAGCTCGTCCTGCGGATGAAGGTAGCGCGCGAACTGCTCCGTCGTCGTGCCGATGCCAAGGAACAGGGTCCGGGCGCCGGCCACGGCCGCCACCGCCCGCATCCCGATGAGCCGCTTCTCACGGGCGTGCTCGAGGGCGCGGGCGTTGAAGGCGACGTCGAAGGAGCGCGTGATGTGGGCGGTCGCTCCGCCGTAGGTCTGGCGCAGGAAGCCGTCGCGCTCCAGCCGGCGGATGTCACGACGGATCGTCATCTCGGAGACACCCAGCTCCCGGGCGAGCTCGGCGACGTGGATGGTCTGCTCGGCGGCCACCCGCTCGAGGATCCGATGCCGCCGATCCACGGCGTGGGCGGGTCGCCGTCCCGGGAGCCTCACAGATTCGGACACGACATCCTGACGGAAATCACAGAAGTAGTTGACGTCACACGTTCGATTGTGTTCGACTATCGCCACGAACGGTGGCCGTGTCAAGCCGGAGGGTGCGGACGGCATCCGGTCCAGTCCCAGGCCACCGTGGGCTCCGCACCGGGCAGGAGAGGTTGGTGGGACGTGGCAGGAACCAGTGGGGCTGGCGGTAGCCAGCTGTTCGTCCGCCAGAGCACGGGTCTCGTCCGCGAGGCGAACGCCCTCGACGCGACCATCTTCAACGCCGTGTTCTCCGCCCCGGTCGGCGCGACGCTGGCCTGGGGCGTCTTCGCTTCCCTGACGCTCTTCCCGGGCGCCGACATCGTCACGGCGACGATCATCTCCGGGATCATCAACATCCCGGTCCTGATCATGATGGCGCTGCTCGCATCGAGCATGCCGCGCACGGGTGGCGACTACGTCTGGGTGAGCCGGATCCTGTCGCCTCCCCTGGCCCTGATCTCGAACTTCGGGGCCGCCCTGTCGGCGACGATCGGCGCGACGTTCTGGGCCCGCTACTTCCCGGTCTTCGCGCTCGGGCCGATCCTCGTGACGCTCGGCGTCTTCACCAACAACCAGACGCTCATCGATTGGGGCAACAACTTCCAGAAGGACAACCTCTGGATCTTCGGCGGGGCCATGGTCATGGTCGTCTTGATGGGGGCGGTCCTGATCGCCGGCCTGCGCACGACCTTCCTTTGGCAGAACGTGTTCTGGATCGTCGCCTCCCTCGGGACCTTCATCGCCTTCGTCGTCCTGGCCATCGGTTCGACCTCGGACTTCCAGGCCCACTTCAACACCCTGAACGCGCAGTACGGCGGCGGTGACGTGAACGCGGTGTTGAACGGGGCGAAGGCGGCCGGCGCGCAGCCCAACGCCGGCGACCTCGGCGCGACGCTGCCCACCGTGTTCATCGTCATGACGTTCATGATGTGGAACTGGTGGTCGGTCTACCTGTCCGGCGAACTCAAGAGCGCCTCGAACCGCGGCCGGCAGCTGTCGATCATGTTCGGAGCGCTCGTCTGGGATGTGGTCTTCATCGCGATCGGCGCGCTCCTGCTGTTCAAGGTGACCGGCTACGACTTCATGGTCGCGGTGAACACGAGCGACCCGACGGCCGGGATCGCCGGCGGGGCGTACAAGATCCCGCAGGCGCCCTGGTACCACTTCATCGCGTCACTCGTCTACAACGCGGAGCCGCTGACCTTCCTCATCGTCGGGTCGTTCCTCTTCTGGAGTCTTCCGGCGATGGTCGGCAACACCTTCATGCCTATCCGGACGTTGTTCGCCTGGTCGTTCGATCGTCTGCTGCCCGAGCGGCTGTCCGACGTCAACGAGCGGACGCACTCGCCCGTTCTCGCGATCGTCACCGAGATGGTGATCATCACGCTGATGCTGACCTGGAGCATCACCGGGACGGACTTCATCACCTGGCTCACCCTCGGCGTGCTCGCCGGGGTCGTCTGCGTGGTGATCGTCGGCGTCGCGGCCCTGGTCTTCCCGACCCGACGGCCGGATCTCTACCGGGCCTCCCCGGCGAACGTCTCGTTCCTGGGGGTCCCGGTGCTCTACATCGTCGCGCCGCTCTCCATCGTCGTGATGGTGTTCCTGACCTGGTGCACGCTCGCCTACCCGGCCCTCGTCCTCGCCGGCAACTTCGACCAGAACTGGTGGCAGGTGCCGGCGTTCATGGGGATGATCGTCGTGGTCGGCCTGGTCGTGTACTACGGCGCGCGGTTCATCCGACGAGGCCAGGGGATCGACGTCGATCTCGTCTATCGCGAGCTGCCGCCGGAGTGACCCCCCGCGCTCCCCGACAGCGGGCGTCTCGGTGGGCGGGCCTCCG
>JAPVSP010000185.1:0-2046 GCA_047519685.1 Chloroflexota bacterium | reverse complement strand
GGCCGCGAGCCCGACCTCTGGCTCATCCTCTCGGTCGAGACGTTCGGCGGCCTGACGACCTGGCACCAGCCCGAGCGGGTGCTCCGGGCATGCCGGCTGGCGGTCGTCCCGCGGGTCGGCTGGAGGGAGCCCGAGGCGGGCTGGCTCGAGGCGCGATTCCCCGGGCTCGGCGACCGCGCGAGCTTCCTGGACCGGCCCCGGATCGACCTCTCCTCGAGCGAGCTCCGCGCCCGGGTCGCGGCCGGCCGCTCCATCCGCTATCTCGTCCCGGATGCGGTCGCCACCTACATCGGCGACCATGGCCTCTACACCGACCCGAGCAGGAGGGAAGACGCATCGTGACCCACGTCGCCGGCTCGCCGTCGCCCGCGCCTCGCGCCGACGGCCTGCCGGATCGGCCCGCCCCGGCGCGGGCGGCCGAGCGGCCGCCGATCGAGCTCGCGCGCCGGGTCGTGGCGCTGGCCGAGGACAAGAAGGCCGCCGACATCGTGCTCCTCGACCTGGCCGAGCTCACGACCCTGGCCGACTACTTCGTCATCTGCTCCGGTGGCTCCGAGCGGCAGCTCGACGCGATCGCCGACGGGATCGCCGAGGGCCTGGAGACGGATGGCCTTCGGCCGATCGGCCGCGAGGGGACGGCCGAGTCGCACTGGGTGCTGCTCGACTACGGCTGGGTGGTCGTCCACATCTTCACCCCGCCCGAGCGCGACTACTACCAGCTCGAGCGCCACTGGGCCCAGGCGAAGACGATCCTGCGGGTCCAGTAGCGCACGCGGCCCGGCCTCGCCGGCCGCCGGTACCCCGCCGCCCCGTACCGTCGGGTCATGTCCCGCGCGATGGGCCGGCGCCTAGCATCCGGACCGCGGTCGACGCCACGTCGGCGCCCCCGTCGGACCCGAGGATCGCGGATGTCGCGCCAGCACGAGCGCTGCCCGAGCTGCTCCCGCCGCCTCATCGTGTCGCGCTTCGACACGACGTTCCGGATGCCCGACCGGAGCGAGCGGCTGCACTTCGGCATCCCCGGGCGCCTCTGCGAGCACTGCAGCCAGCTCTATATCGACCCCGACCTCATCGAGCTCCTCGACCTGGGTCACGGGCGGTGCGTGTTCGCGATCGAGTCCGACCTCGTCGTGCAGGAGCAGGCCTGGTCGAGCTGAGCCGAGTCCCGCGCCGCCCTGGCGCGCGCTCGGGGTGACGTCCCGGGTCGGCTATCGACCCGCCGCGACAGCCGATCCACCGACCCGCTCCGCGAGCCAGAGCGTGAACGCGAGGCGCCGCTGCGCCTCCGTCGAGGGCTCGACCCCCTTGACTCGGTCGTCCAGCTCGAGCACGCCCTCGAGCGCCGACTCGAGCTCCGGAAGGGACCAGCGCCGGGCCTGTTCGACGAGCCGCTCGACGCGGTACGGCTTGAGCCCCAGGGTTCGGACGAGGGCGGCCGGCGTCGCCCCGTTCGCCAGGTGGTCGGCGACCTCGATGAGCTCACGCAGCCGCCGGTGGAGGATCGCGATGACGACCGGCTCCGGCGTGACCGCGAGGAGGCGCGGGAGGAGCTCCGCGGCGACCTCCAGGCGGCGGGTCCCGACGGCATCGAGGAAGGCCCAGCTGGAGGCCGGGATCGCCTCGGCCACGAGGGCGCGCACGTCTTCGGCCGCGATCTCGCCGTCCGGGCGGTAGAGGGCGAGCTTCTCGAGCTCGGCGACCGCGAGCAGGCCCATGCGCCGGCGGTCCACGTCGCCTTCGCGGACGAAGCCGCCTACCCGCGTCGCGAGCTCCTGTCCGGCGCCCCGCCCCAGCCGGATCGAACGCTCCGCGGCACGCTGCTCGATCCACGCCGCGAGCCGGCCCTCGGTCGGGGCTCGCAGCCCGGCGGTCTCGCCACCGGCCGCCGCGACGGCCGAGCGGAGCGCCTCGAGCCCGGCCGGGCGGCGGCCCGAGCCGTCGGTCGGGTCCAGGAAGACGAGCCCGTTGCCCGGGGCGAGGTGCCCGATGACCGCTTCGAGGGCCGCGCGATCCGCCGTCGAGCGCACGAGCGGCCCGGGCTCGGTG
>JAPVSP010000184.1:0-2065 GCA_047519685.1 Chloroflexota bacterium | reverse complement strand
CGGGAGCGTTCCGGCACTCGCCAACGTCGCCGATCTCCTCGACGCGATCCTCGCTGCCTGAACCCCAGTCTCATCTTCACCGGGGAACTTCACTTAGTCGGTGTCAGACCAGCCCACGAGCAGAGCCGCTCGGGGGAGCTGAACCGTCCGACATCGCCGATCTCGGCGACGATCATCGCGGCGGTGAGGAAGCCGATGCCCGGGATCTGGGTAAGCCGGCGGATCCTCGGATCGGTGCGGAAGTGGCGGACGATCTCGCGGTCGGCGAGGCGGATCTCGCCGACGAGCGCATCGATGACGCAGGCTCTCCCGCCCTGTGGCGGCCGACAGGGATCGGGAGCCCTCTCATCGATCGGCTGCAGTCCCGCCGGAGCGAGACCGCCGAGGGCCGCCTCGGCCGGTCGTTCATCGTGCCCACGATCCCGCGATCGCCCACGCCCCTTTACGGTGCCGACAGTCGCGCGTAGATCTGCTGCTGGTAGGGAGGTGCGAATCCACCGCCCGCCACGGCCCCCGCCTGGTAGTCCGGCGATGTCGAAACGAAGAGCAGGTGGACGACCGTCCCCTGTTCGCCAGACGTCATCGCCCCACCGAAGTAATCACCGATGAACGTGCCGCTGCCTGAGAGCCCACCCGGCTGAGGCGGCGCCACGTTCGGATCCCAGGACTCGAGCGTGGCCCGACGGTTGCCGCCGAGGGACAAGCCCGAGGGAGCGTAGAACTGGACGGTGACGTCGATGCACGTGTTAGTGCGGCCCACGTCGGCGGTCACCGGATCGTTCGGTGGGCAAGCAAGGCGGCGGTCATAGAACGCGATCGCGAATTCGCCGTTCGGCGCGACGAAGACCTTCTGCTGGAAGGTATCGCCGGGCGCGGCCGGGTCGTTCACCCGGATCGGCTTCGCCCAGGTCTTGCCTTCATCCGCCGACTGGGTCAGCCAGATGTTCCCCTTCGGGAGCGAGCGGTCGTAGTCCTCGTAGGCGAGCAGCAGGTTGCCGTTGGCGGGGTTGACCGTCATCGAATAGGGGGTCCCGTCGCGGAAGGTGTCGGGGATGTACGGGCTGGGGCCGACGCTCGTCGTCACCTGTTGCCCGGGCTTCGACCACGTTTGACCGTTGTCATGCGACACGACGACCTGAAAAGCGCCCGTCGTGTAGCTCTGCTTGGGCGGCAGGGTGTCGTAGCCGACGTAGACGTTGCCCTCGGGCCCCTCGAAGACGTACGGATCCCCGTTGAACTTGGGCTTGCTCGCCGTGCTGATCACCTGCGGCTGGCTGAAGTGCGCGCCGAAGTCGGTCGAGACCGAGACGACCGTGTTGAGCGCTGCGCCGTCGAAGACGATCCAGGACGCATAGACCGAGCCGGGATGCTGGCCGAACGTATCGGCGCCGACCCACTGCTTGTCCGCGGTGATGCCGAGCCCACTGGCGTGATAGGTGGCCAGGAGGACCGGCGGTTGCCATCGCTCACCGACCGGCCCGTCGGCCTTCAGTGAGCGAGACAGATAGATGGCGTCGTTCAGCCCTTCCGGACTCACGTGCCCGATGTCCCAGTTATGGTCGCCGGAAGGCTCGATCACGAAGTTGAAGGGCAGGACCAGCGCGTAGAGGTTGCCCTGCGAGTCGAACGCGACGACCGGATCGGTCGTGTCCATCCACTGGTCGTAGCCAGGCAGGACCCCGCTCCTCCACGTCCGGCCGCCGTCTGTGGAGTCGTACCAGACGAGCTCGAAGAGATAGTCCTTCGGCGAGAAGAACGCCTTCGACATGCCGACGATGTGATCCGGGTTGGTCGGGTCGACCGCCAGGTCGCTCTCGCTCTTGTCGTTCGCGAAGGCTGACCAGCGCTCCGCGCAGACGTTCGGGTCGCGCAACCAGGGCGCGTCCGACGGGCACGCCTTGAAGATCGGCGTGGTCGACGCCTGGACGTTCGTGACTCCACCGACGTCGGTCGCGTAGTCGGCTCCAGCCGAAGTGGGCGAGACCGTTGCCGCACCCAGGAGTGCCGCAACGAGTGCGGCGAAGACGCCAGCGGAGGGACGCATCTTGAGGTCCTCGGTCCAGGG
>JAPVSP010000183.1:0-5108 GCA_047519685.1 Chloroflexota bacterium | reverse complement strand
CGCGACGTTCCTCGACGCCGGCCACATCCTGGGCTCGGCGATCATCCGGCTCCGGGTGGCGGATCGCGAGGGGGGCCCGGAGCGGACCATCGTCTTCTCCGGCGACCTGGGAAGGCCGAACACGCCGATCCTGCGCGACCCCACGGTCCTCACCGACGCCGACTACGTCCTGGTCGAGACCACCTACGGCGGGCGCGAGCACGAGCCGGAGCAGGAGGCGATCCGGATCCTCAGTGAGACCGTCCGGCTCGTCGCCGAGCACGACGGCGTGCTCCTGGTCCCCTCGTTCGCGATCGGCCGCACCCAGGAGATCGTCTGGGAGCTCGACCGGCTCATCGAAGCCGGCACGATCCCGCAGCTGCCGCTCTACCTCGACTCGCCCATGGCGTCGAAGGCGTCGGACATCTACCGTCGCCACCCCGAGGTCTACGACGAGGAGACGCGACGCCTCCTGCAGGAGGGGGACACGCCGCTCGACTATCCGGGCCAGATCGTGACCAACGACGTCGAGGCCTCCCAGGCGATCGCACGCGCTCCGCGCCCGTACATGATCGTCGCGTCCAACGGGATGCTGACGGGCGGGCGCGTCGTGGCCCATCTCCGCGACCTGATCGACGACCCCGCCGCCGTGCTCCTGTTCGTCGGCTACCAGGGCGAGGGCACCCTCGGGGCCCACCTCCAGGCGGGCACCCGGACCGTCCGCATCGACGGCGAGATCCGCTCGGTGCGCTGCACGATCCGCTCGATCAGCGGCTTCTCCGCCCATGCCGACGAGCCGGAGCTGCTCGACTGGCTGTCGAGCTTCGCCCGGGGCAGGAAGCCCGGCGATCCGGGCTTCCCGCGGCGGGTCTTCCTGGTCCATGGCGACCCGCCCGCCCAGCAGGCGATCGAGCCGAAGATCCGGGCGCTCGGGTTCGAGACGCTCGTCCCCGTCTGGCGCCAGCAGGTGGAGCTCGAGTAGCGCGTCGCGGGTCGGTCACCCGGACGGCGGCCGCCGGCATCGTAGACTCCACGGCGGAGGTCACCAGGATGCCGCCCATCCCGCCTCGCCCGCCCTTCACGCCCGGGGAGATCGCCGCCGTCCGCCGGCCGTTCCGCGGCGCCAGCCTCCTCCCGGCTCGGGCCTACCACGACGAGTCGGTCTGGGCGTTCGAGCGTGAGCGATGGTTCTTCCGCGACTGGCTGTGCGTCGCTCGAGCGGAGGAGGCGCCGGAACCCGGCAGCTTCGTGCTCGTCGACGTGCTCGGCGAGGGCGTCGTCATCGTCCGCGGTCGCGACGGCGAGCTGCGGGCGTTCCACAACGTGTGCCGGCACCGCGGCACGGCCATCGTCGAGGCGCCGAGCGGTCGGGCGGTGCGCTTCCAGTGCCCGTACCACGCCTGGGTCTACGACCTCGACGGACGCCTGCTGCGCGCCAGGCACGTCGAGGACCTCGAGGACTTCTCGACCGACGCGTTCGGCCTCGCGCCGGTCCGCTGCGAGACCTGGGGCGGCTTCGTCTTCCTGTGCTTCGACGAGGCGACCCCGGGGCTGGGGGACTACCTCGGGGACTGGGTGGCGCACCACGCCTCGTTCGGGCGGGACCTCTCGCGGCTCGGGCGCGCCGCCCACCTGGAGTACGACGTCGCGGCCAACTGGAAGATCGTGGCCGAGAACTACTCGGAGTGCTACCACTGCCCGGCGGTGCACCCGCTGCTGAACCGATTGACCCCGTACGACCTTGGCGAGGACTTCTTCCCGAACGGTCCCTGGAAGGGCGGCTGGATGCCGTTCGCCGCGGGCTGCGAGACGATGTCGATGGACGCGTCGCGGCATGGCCGACCGCTGCTCTACGCCCGGGACGAGACCGAGGCGCGGCGGATCTACTACTACATCCTGTGGCCGAACCTGATCGTCAGCGTGCACCCCGACTACGTCCTGACCCATCACGCCTGGCCGCGGGGCGCCGACCGCACCACCGTCTGGTGCGATCTCTACGTGGATCGGGCGGCCGTCGGGACGCTCGACGTCAGCGGTGCCGTCGAGTTCTGGGACCTGACGAACCGGCAGGACTACCGCGTGGTCGAGCTGCAGCAGCGGGGGACGCGGTCGCGCAGCTGGGTCGCCGGGCGCTACTCGAACCAGGAGGCGTCCGTCCACGCCTTCGACCTGATGGCCGCGGACCGCTATGCGATGGACGGGGTGCGCACCGAGCGCGGCGCCCGCACCGAGGTCGCGCGTCACGAACGCCGGGGGGCGCGGCGGCCGTCCGGGGCGGCCCCGGCGAGGGACCCGATGGAAGCGAGGCGACCGGCATGAGCAAGCTCCTTCTCGCGATCGTCCACCGGGAGGACGCCGAGCCCGTCGCGTCGGCCCTCGTCGCCGAGGGCTACCGCTTCACCCGGGTCCCGACGATCGGCGGCTTCCTGGGCGAGGCGAACCAGACGCTCGTCCTCGCCGTCGAGGACGACGTCGTCGAGGACGCCCTGT
Source organism: Chloroflexota bacterium (assembly GCA_047519685.1). GTDB lineage: Bacteria > Chloroflexota > Limnocylindria > Limnocylindrales > CSP1-4 > JAPVSP01. Next base: position 2,639 of record JAPVSP010000183.1, on the reverse strand, counting down.
CGACGATCGAACGCAGCTGCCAGCCCCGGGAGGTGGAGGTCCCGCTCGTCCTCGTCGACCGGCTCCAGGACTGGGAGGCCCGGACGGTCGCGCACGGCGGGGCGACGGTCCTCATCGCCGAACTGGATCGGATCGTCCGCCTCTGACGCAGCCCGCCTCGCGACCGCCTCGCCGAGGCCTCGGCCCCTGGATCAGCCGGGCCGCAGACCGCCGCGGGCGACGATCCGCGACTCGGCGCCCGCCCAGCCGGCGTCGATCGGGACCCCCGGCTCGTCGAGGTCGATGAGCAGCGGGGCGTGGTCGGACGGGATGGGCTTGCCCTTGCGCGCCTCCCGGTCGATCTCGGCCCATACGACCCGCTCGGCCACCGGCCGGCTCGCCAGCAGCAGGTCGATCCGCATCCCCAGGTTCTTGTGGAAGTTGCCGGCCCGGTAGTCCCACCAGGTGAAGCGGCCGGGCTCCGGCCGGCTGTCACGGTAGGCGTCCGTCAGGCCCCATGCCTCGAGCCGCGCCACGGCCGCCCGCTCCGGCTCCGACACGTGCGTCCCGCCGTGAGCCGCCGCTGGATCCCACACGTCGACGTCGGCGGGCGCGACGTTGAAGTCGCCGCCGATGACCAGCGGCTCGGCCGGGTCGCCGGTCTCGACGAGCCAGCGGTGGAGCCGCTCGAACCAGGCGAGCTTGCCGTCGTAGAACGGCGAGCCGACGGCGCGCCCGTTCGGCGCGTAGATGCTGACGACCCGCACCCCGCCGCAGACCGCCGAGACCATCCGGGCCTCGTCGAACGGGTCGAAGTCGTCCTCGGCGACGGCGACCTCGGCGCCCGGCCCGCTGTCGCGCACCGGACCGTCGCCGAAGTTCGTGACCTCGTTCGCGATCCCCATCCGCGAGGCGATCGCGACGCCGTTCCAGCGCCCCTCCCCGTGGTGGAGGAGCTCGTAGCCGGCCATCCGGAAGGGGAGGACCGGGGCCTCCGCGTCGGTCAGCTTCGTCTCCTGCATCAGCAGGATGTCGGGCGCGGCGCGCTCGAGCCACCACTCGACCTTCTCGAGCCGGGCCTTCAGCGAGTTGACGTTCCAGGTCGCGATGCGCATCGCTGTCTCCGGACCGCGGCTCAGAGCCGCCGACCGCGCTGCCGGGCGAGGTCGAACGTCGCCGTGTCGGCGATCGCCATGACCGCCATCGTGCCCGCCTGGACGGGGTCGGACACCACCAGGTCGACGTGCTCGGTGATCGAGCCGACCATGTTCAGCGCGATGATCGGGATGCCGCCGGCGCGCAGCTCGTCGGCCGCCCGGCTGATGTCGCCGCCCATGATCGAGCCGGCCAGGACGAGCAGCCTGGCCCGTGGCAGGTCGGCCACGGCGCGCACCGCGGCGGCGATGTCCGCCTCGCCGACGAGCGGGATGGTGTCGACGCTGATCCGCTCGCCCCGCAGGTTGTGGCGGTCCGCCTCGCTCACCGCACCGAGCGCGACCTGCGCGACCTGCGCGCCACCGCCCACGACGATGATCCGCTTGCCGAAGACGCGGTCGAGGGCGCGGGTCAGGCGGTGGGCCCGCAGGCCCGGGGCCGCGTGGATCGCCCGGACGAGCGCCTCCTCGTCGAGGCCCTCGACCTCGAGCTCCAGCTCGGCTCCGGCCGGCCGCCCGTCGCCGGCGCCGATCCGGCGGGTCGTGCTGAGCGTCCGGATCGTGCCGCCGGCCGACGCGATCCGCTCCGCGAGCACCGGGATCGCCGTGGGCGCGTCGTCGAGGACGACGTGGACGGCGACGGTGGGCGGTCCGGCGGATCGGCGGGGCATGTCGGGCGGGCCTCGGCGGCTCGGTATCGCTGGTCGGTGGTCGGTGGTCGGTGGTCGGACGGCGATCGCGTCGAGCCGGCCCGGGTCAGCCGGCCGTCTGCCCGCGGCGCATGTCGGCGACCGACAGCGTCTCGGGATGCGGCCCGCCGTTCGCGTCGTGCTCCTCGAACGCGACCCCCAGCCCCTCGAACGTCTGCCGGGTGGCATCCGGGTCGCTCGTCGTGAGCATCAGCCGTCCGTCCGTGTCCTCGGCGACGCCGACGATGCCGGTGATGTTGACGCCGCGAGCGGCCAGCGCGGACGCGACCCGGGCGAGCGACCCTGGCCGGTCCTCGAGCTGGACCGTGAACCACACCGTCAAGGCGTCACCTCCTGGGGGTCATCGTACCGCCCCCGCCCGACGGTCGCGCCTCACCGCGACGACGGCTCGGGCTCTCCGGGGCCCCGCGGCCCCCGACCCGCCGAGCCGGCCCGACCCGCCCACCGGCTCGGCTACCCTTCGCGGCATGGCGCGCGACCTCCCCCGAACGGCCTACCTCGCCGTCGGCCTCCTCGGGACCAGCCGTCCGTTCACGGTGCTCCACCGAGCCCTGTATCGTCGACTCGGCGGTCGCGGCATCCTCCGCCACGGCCTCGGCTGCGACGCGATCCTGCTCACGACGCGGGGCCGCCGGACCGGCCAGCCCCGGACGACGCCGCTGTTCGCGTTCCCGATCGAAGGCGACGGGGCGGCCGCCGGACGTTGGGTCGTCGTCGCCTCGAACTCAGGCCGGCACCGCGCCCCGGCCTGGTACCTCAACCTGACGGCGGCGCCCTCGGTCGAGGTGCAGCTCGG
>JAPVSP010000182.1:0-5864 GCA_047519685.1 Chloroflexota bacterium | reverse complement strand
TGCACCCGGCTGTAGCTGCCGACCATGATGAAGGCGGCCACGACGACCGCCGCGACGATGGCGCTGATCTGGGGCGGGATGCCGAACAGGCTGAGCGCGGAGCCGATGCCGGCGAACTCGGCGACGGTCGAGCCCAGGTTCGCGGCCAGCATCGTGAGCACGGCGAACGCGCCCCAGCGGACGCCCCAGCGCTCGCGGATGAGGCCCATCAGGCCCTTGCCGGTCGCCAGGCCGATCCGCGCCCCCACCTCCTGGGTGAAGAACAGGACGATCTGGCTGGCGAGGATGACCCACAGGAGGTCGTAGCCCCACCGGGCGCCGGCGAGGGAGTAGGTCGTGATCCCGCCCGCGTCGTTGTCGGCGAAGCCGCTCACGATGCCGGGGCCCAGGACGCCGAGGACCGCGATGAGCCGGATCCGCCAGTACGGCAGCCGCCGGAGCGGCTGGATCGCCCGCGGCCGTCGTCGTCGGCGCGGCGTCGACACGGGCGGCGCGAGGTCGGCCGTGCCTCCGACGGCCCGCGTCTCGATCGGCTCGTTCGCCATCCCGGACGGTCCCGCGGTCAGCGGGTGAAGACGCGCGGCAGGCGCTTCTTCCAGGCGGTCGGGATGACCGTGTCGATGGCGTCGTCGACGGTGACGATCCCTTCGAGCCGGCCCTGCTCGTCCACGACCGGCACCGCCAGCAGGTTGTAGTGCGCGACGACCTCGGCGACCTCCTCCTGATCGGCCAGGACGCCGACCGCGATCGGCTCGCGGATCATGATCCTGGCGATCGGCGTGTCGGGCTGGGCGACGATCAGGTCGCGCAGCGAGAGGACGCCGACGAGCCGGTCCTCCTCGTCCGTGACGTACACGTAATAGATCGTCTCGGCATCGGGCTCGAGCTCGCGTAGGCGGTCGATCGCCTGGGCCGCGGTGAGCGACTCCTGGAGCGCGATGAACTCGGTGGTCATGATCCCCCCGGCGCTCTCCTCCGGGTAGCCCAGGAGCTCCTGGACCTCGTCCGCCTCGTCCCGCTCCATGAGGGCGAGGATCTCGGCGCGGGACTCGTGCGAGAGGTCGGCGACCAGGTCGGCCGCGTCGTCGGGCGACATCTCCTCGAGGTTGTCGGCGGCGCGGGCGGGCTCGAGGTCCTCGAGGACCTCGACCTGGGTCTCCGGCTCCATCTCCTCGATGGCGTCCGCCGCGGCATCGTCGCCCAGGGAGGCCAGGACGCCGGCCCGGTCCTTCGGCGCGAGATCCTCGAGGATGTCCGCCAGGTCGGCCGGATGGAGCTCGGCGAGCCCGCGGTGCGGCACCCGGAGCTTGACCGAAGCGATCGAGGTCTCGACGGGGTCGACGTCCTCCCAGTCGATGTAGCGCTCCGGCAGGGGCAGCCTTAGGTTGCGGGCGATGGCCCGGTAGGCGCCCTCGAAGCCGAGCCGGCGAAGCAGGCCGGCCGCCCCGACGTCGACGGCGACGAGATGGAGCGCGCCGTTGATCTCGTCGAGCCGCAGGTCGTTGACCCGGACGACCTTGCGCCCGTCGATGTCGACGATCTGCTTGTCCACGACGTCCGAGCGCAGCAGGATCTCGTTCGGCCGTTGCTGGAACTTGCCGATGTCGATGGTGCGCGTCGCGAGCCGCGCTCCGCTGGTGTCGAGGGACGCGACCGACGACCAGGGCAGGAAGATCCGGCGGCGCCCGGTCTGGACGACGAGGCCGGTGACCGGTGGGTACTTGCCGCCGACCGCGACGATCAGGTCGGCGACCTTCCCGATCGGCTCACCCTGCCCATCCAGGACAGGCCGGCCGATCGCCTGGCTCAGATAGAGCATCTGCCACCTCACGAGCGGACCGCCCCCGCCCGGGTGGCACGCGCCGGCTCGCGCCGGCTCGGACCGCTAGCGGGCGGGACGGACCGCGATGCAGCTCACGGCGCCCGAAGCGCCGCGAGGACTGGGTCCGCTGTCCACGGGGGACGTTCGCCTCCGGTAGGGGTTCCGCTGGGCACCGGCGGGCACGAAGAACGGAGAGCCGACCGGGCCGCGGCCGAGTGTAGACCCGCCGCTCGGCGATGGTCAACGCGACGAGGGCCGGGATCCCGGGCGGCGATCACGTGTTCCGGCCGTGATCGACGCTGCTGTCCCGTCGCCAGAACGAGAACGGGACGGTCAGGCTCGTGCCGACCGGGTAGAGGGCGTTCACCCGCAGCTGGAAGTCGCGGTCCGAGAAGGGCACGACGCGGCGTCCCCTGGCCGGGAGATAGCCACCCACCGCCTGCCAGGCGCCCTTCAGGAAGCAGCAGCCCGAGTGGGTCATGTTCAGGTCGTTGTACCCGCGGTACGTCCGCACCTGCGCCGGAACGCGCACATCGATGACCAGGTCCTCCGGACTGACATGGTCGGTGACGGCCTTCGGGATGGTGGCCAGCTCCTCGTCGCCCGAGAAGTGGATGCTGTGCCCGCCGATCATCACGACGTCGCGATAGCGGGCGTAGAGCGCGAGCATCACCTCGATCGCGTCGTGCATGAGGTAGTCGTCGTCGTTGAGGATCATGACCAGGTCGCTCCGGGCACGATCGATCCCGCGGTTCAGGCTTGCCGCCTGCCCGAGGTTCCTCGGGTTCGTCAGGACCGTGACGACCGACCCCCCGGGCCCAGGTCGGTCGGCCAGCCCTCGGAGGATCGCCGCCGTCGCGTCGGGCGAGGCGTCGTCGACCAGGACGATCTCATCCGGCGGGCGGGTCTGTCGATCGAGGCTCTCGAGGGCCGCCGGCAGGTGCCCCGCATGGCCATAGCACGGGATCACGACGGCGACGCTCGCCGGATCGGGCGTCGCCGCCCGGACGTCGGGGGCGCCCGGGCGCTCGCGCAGGAACCTGGCGATCCGGCGCTGGGAGACCTCGGGGCCGGGGAGTCTCGCAAGTCGGCCGAGTCGCCAGATCGCGCGGTCCCAGCGCGCCCTGACGGTCGAGCTCACGTGCCGGCTCCGCTGTCGGCGGCCGGCGGGGCATGATGCGACACCTTCGTGATCACCTCAGGGCCCTCGGCGATCGGCCTCTCGGACGAGGCGTCCGGGCGGACGCAGCATAGCCGACGCCGGTGACGAGGCCCCGCGACCCTCCGTCGGCTCGCTCGCGCGCCGGTACGTTCGATCCGCCGCCGCTGGTACCTCGGGTCGGCGTCCAGGGACGCGGTCGGGTGCCACGATCGCGGCGCCATGAGCGTGCACGCCGATCATCCCGCCGGGGATCGGCCCGGGGGCCTGTCGGGGGCGCCCGGGGCCGTGCCGGCGGCGACCGCCGGCACGGAGCGGGTCGTCGCCGGCGCGCTCCTGCGTGCGCGTCACGTCGTCCGCCGGCTGGCGCCGAACCGCGCGCTCGGCGTGCTCCGCGACCCGGTCGTCCTCGGCGGCGCCGTCCTGCTCGGGATCGGCGTGGCGATCTGGCGCCTCGAGCATCTCTCGAACGAGTTCATCGACCTGCAGTTCGACGCGCCGCTGGCTCTGGCGGGCGCGATGCTGCTCGCGGGCCGGCTCGCGGCCCGCCGCGCCCGGCACGAGGCCGCGTACATGTCGGTGATCCAGGCGGCTTCGGCGCGGATGAGCCGGGCCACCACCGTGGCGGCGGTGGGGCGGGCGGTCGTCGAGGAGACGGGCCGGATGATCGACTACCACAACGCCCGGGTGTACGTGCTGGAGCCCCCCGACCAGGTCGTCCCCATCGCGTTCGAAGGCCGGGTCGGCGCCTACGAGCGGGTCGACATGGCCCTCCTGCGGACCCGCCTCGGCGCGGGCTTCACCGGCTGGGTGGCCGAGCACGGGGTGCCGCTGCTGGTCGGCGATGCGAACCGGGACCCACGTGGCGCGACGATCCCGGGCACGGACGAGGTGGACGAGTCCATGCTCGTCGTGCCGATGCGCTACGACGAGCGAACGGTGGGCGTCATCACGCTCTCGAAGCTCGGCCTGGACCAGTTCGATGCGGGGGACCTGCGGCTCCTCTCGATCCTCGCCGACCAGGCCGCGACGGCGCTCGAGACCGCCCGCCTGCTGGCCCGCAGCGACGGGCTCGCGGCCGAGCTGCGCCGGCTCGTCGACATGGGCAGCGCGCTCTCCCAGAGCCTGGATCCGCGCCAGGTCGCGGACCTGATGGCCCAGCACCTCGCCCAGGCGGCCGGCGTCGAGCGGTGCGACATCAGCTACTGGGACCGGCTCGCCGACCGGACGGTGACGATGGGGACGTTCCCCGCCGGCCGCATCCCGGACGACCTCTACTCGCTGGCGGACTTCCCTGAGACCCGTCGCGTCCTGACCGAGCAGGTGGTCGTCCGGGTCCACGTCGACGACCCCAGGGCGGATCCGGCCGAACGACGGTACCTCGAGGCCGCGGGCATGCAGTCGGCGGTGATGCTCCCGCTCGTCGCGAAGGGAGCCTCGATCGGCCTCGTCGAGCTGGCGGCGGCCGGACGGCTCGGGCTCGAGCCGTCCACGCTCGAGCTTCTCTGGACGATGGCGAACGAGGCGGCGATGGCGCTCGAGAACGCGGTGCTCTACGAACGGGCCCGCACGCTCGCGGACCACGATCCCGTCACCGGCTTCTACAACCACCGCTACTTCCAGGAGCGCCTCGGGGAGGAGCTCCTCCGGGCCTCGCGGACGCGACGGCCGGTGGCCCTGCTCATGCTCGACCTCGACGACTTCAAGCTGGTGAATGACACGTTCGGCCACCTGCTCGGCGACCGGGTCCTGGCGTGGACGGCGGAGCTCATCCACTCGACCCTGCGGGGATCGGACGTCCCCGCACGCTATGGCGGGGACGAGTTCGCGGTGATCCTCCCGGACACCGACCGGGCGGCCGCGGTCCGGGCGGCGGAGCGCATCGTCGAGGCCTTCCGGTCCCACGCCTTCCAGGCCGAGTCGCGGGGGCCGGTGCCGATCGGGATCTCCATCGGCGTCGCGTCGCATCCGGCGGACGGCCAGATGACCACGGCCCTCATCTCGGCGGCGGACGACGCGCTGTACCGGAGCAAGCACGGGGGCGGGAACCGCATCACCTCGGCGGAGCCGGCCCCGGAGACCGGGACGCCGGGCCCGGCGGCCGGATCGGTCGATCGGCGCAGCTACCATCGAGACCGCGCCATGGCGGCGCGGACCGGGCGCAGCGGGGCCGGCCGAACGGCCGAGTAGTACGGAAGTACCGGGTCGCGACCGGCGGAGGTACGGGGCCCCGGCGCTGGACGGCGAACAGCCGTTCGCCGCATCCTTGGCGTGGTGCACGAGGCCCCACGCGACCCGATGCCGATACGAGAGCCGGAGGATCGGCGGATCCGCCGGAGCTGGCGCTTCTTCGCCGGTTCGTTCTCCCTCCTGGGCCTCGCGATGATCGTGCGGCTCCTGGCCGGGGGAGACGGGCTGGACCTGCTCCTGGTCGGGCTGCTGGCGGTCGTCGGGATCGCGGCCATCGTCCACCGGGGCGCCGTCCAGGCCCTCGAGTCCCGACGGCGTGGCGAGGCGGAGAGCGTCACACGCCTGCTGCGAGGCCTCTCGCGCTCCGTCTCCCCGGATGCGATCGTCGGGGCGATCGCCGGCGAGCTGGCGTCGGTCGTCGAGGCCGACCACGTCGTGGTCGTCCGCCGTCGGTCCGAGCCGGCCCGACTGGACGCGACCCTGGTGAGCACGCGGCCCGGGATCCCGAGCTCGACGACCCAGCTCCCGATGTCCGATCTGGACGACCCCCTCGACGACCGGGGCGGCCCGCCGCGCCGGCCGCTCCGCGCCGTCCCCGTCGCGACCGGCGAGCTCGCGCCGGGCCTCGGCGGCTCGGAGTCCGGCGGCCGGCGCCTGCCGGTCGCCGTCGCGGCGGCGATCAGCGCCGTGCGG
>JAPVSP010000181.1:0-2512 GCA_047519685.1 Chloroflexota bacterium | reverse complement strand
TCTAGGATAGGAGCCCCAGGAGGGCCGTGGCCATGCCCGACGCGCCGGACGGATGATCGAGGCGGATCCCGAGCTCGTCTTCTGGTTCTTCTTCCTGTTGCTGATGATGCCGTTCGCCGCGGCCGCCGGCTGGCTCCTGGGCGGCGTGCGCCGGCGCAGCCGACCCAAGCCGCCGCCGCCGCTGTGGTGGTTGTGCGACGCATGTCGCTCGGTCAACGCACCGGACCGGGAGCGCTGCTACGCCTGCCGTCGCCCGATGCCGGCGGCGCCAGTCACCCTTCCCACCGCGCCCGACTTCGAGATGCGCCAGCGCTTCGGGCCCGTCCGCCCGATCGACGAAGCGGGAGCGCACGAGGACCGCCGGGCGAGCCCGCCGACCCCGGCCGAGGACGGCCCGGCGGACGTCAGCGATTGAGCGCCGCCCCGTCCGGGCCGGCCCGGCGCTCCCGTGCCGCCAGGGCGTCCTGCAGGCGGAACCACTCGCCCACGAACGGCAGGAACCACGGCCGCCCCTCATAGGGTGCCGGGACCAGCGGGAAGCGGAGCCGGGCCAGCGCCGGCGCCTCCTCGCCGCCGATGATCCAGCTCGCGACGCGATCGCCCAGCCAGGGCATGATCGCGACGCCGGTACCGCAGCAGCCCGTCGCATAGGTGACCCCGCCGGTCCGTCCCACGTGCGGCATCCGGTCGAACGTGAACCCCAGCCTGCCGCCCCACGCGTACGCCACGCGGACGCCCGCGAGCTGCGGATGGACCGTGAGCAGGCCGCGGTGGAGCCGCCGGGCCGTCTGGTCGATCGAGGTCGGCCAGAAGCTGATGCGGCCGCCGAAGAGCATCCGCCGGTCGGGCGTGAGCCGCCAGTAGTAGAGGAAGCTCTTCGAGTCGAAGAACATCCGGCCCCGCGGCGAGAGCTCCCGAGCGAGGTCCTCGGGCAGCGGGTCGGTCGCGATGATGTAGCTGCCGATGGGCATGACACGGCGGCGCAGGTACGGCAGCAGGCCGTCCGGGTAGCCGTTCGTCGCGACGAAGACCTCGCGGGCGAGGATCGCGCCACGGCTCGTCTCGACGACCGTCCGGCCGTCGGCCTGCGGTCGGAGGTGGCGTGCCCGGACCCGCTCGTGGAGGTCGGCCCCGGCTCGCGCCGCGGCCTCCGCGAGGCCCGCGTGGTACTTCGCCGGGTGGAGGCCGCCGCTCCGCTCGACGAGCAGGCCGCCGTAGTAGGCGTCCGTCCCGATCTCCTCGTGGAGCTCGGCGCGCGGCACCAGGCGGGCGACGGCCCCGCCCCGGGCCAGCTCCGTGGCGGTCGCGCGGAGGCCCTCGAGGTGCGACGGCGCGAACGCCAGCTCCAGATGCCCGGACCGCTCGAAGTCGGCGTCGATGCCCTCGGTCGCGATCGTCTCGACCGTCCACTCGAAGGCGGCGACCGAGTCGTCGTACAGCCGGCGGCCGAGCGTCTCGCCGTACCGCTCGAGCAGCTCGTCCAGGCCCCACTTGAAGCCCGGGTGGCACATCCCGCCGTTCCGCGTCGAGGCGCCCCAGCCGAGCGTCTCACCCTCGAGCAGGACGACCGAGGCGCCGAGCCGGGCCGCCCGCCTGGCCGCCGCCAGCCCGGTGAAGCCCCCACCCACGACCACGAGATCGGCCGAATCCGGGAGCGGGCGCCCCGATCGATCCGGCGGGGCGGGGAGCTGGGCTTCCCAGAGCGAGCGGCGCTCGAACGAGCCGAGCGGGTCCGTGGCGCGTCCCATGCGATGCAGGCTAGCCGAGTCTCGCGCTCCGGACCGTCCCGTCGCGCAGCCCACGGCCGCCCGGAGCGGCCCGATCGAGCGGCCTCCGGCCGGCGGCCTACGCCTCGAGATCGGTCGACGCGTGGGCGACCCGACCGCCGGCCACCGTCAGCAGGACCCGGCCGGTCAGCTCGCTGCCGAGGAGCGGGGTGCTCTTGCCCTTCGAGAGCAGCGTGGCGGGGCTCACCGACCAGGTCGCCGACCGGTCGAAGACGACGAGGTCGGCGGGCGCATCCTCGATCAGCCCGACGGGCCGCCCGAGACGGCTGCCGAGGACGGCCGCCGGGCCCGTCGTCAGCGCGGCCATCGCCGCCGCCAGGGTCAGTCGGCCGGCGTCGACCGCCGCGAGGAGGATGCCGAGCCCCGTCTCGATCCCGCTGATGCCGTTCGAGGCGAGGCCGAACTCGACCTCCTGGTCGACCTGCGTGTGCGGGGCGTGGTCGGTCGCCACGGCAGCGACCGTCCCGTCGGCGAGCGCGGCGAGGCAGGCGGCCGCGTCCTCCGGCGAGCGGAGCGGCGGGTTGACCCGGCAGGCCGGCGAGTACGGCTGGGCGACGATCGCCCGGTCGGTCCACGGGTCGCGCGCGCGACCGTCGGCGTCGAGCGCCTGCCAGGCCCAGCGCCGTGCCCCGGCGACCCACTCGTCCGCGAAGCCGATGTGGTGCGGGGTCACGTCGCAGGTCACCGGCAGGCCGGCGGACCTGGCCCGGCGGACGAGCTCGAGC
>JAPVSP010000180.1:0-4774 GCA_047519685.1 Chloroflexota bacterium | reverse complement strand
GGATCAGCGAAGAGCCAGGATCAGCGCGGCGACGTGCGGTTGGCCGCCACGTGAGCGCTCCATTCGGACGGCTGGGCGTTCGTCGCCGCGGAGCTCCCATGCCAGCCGCAGACGCACGTGACGGTCTGGTCACGATGCCTGTACTCGGCGATGACGTGCTTCAGGGCCTGGTCTTCGGGCGCGCGGCGGCTGGGCGGTAGCGCCATCCGAGCGGTCGGCCGGGTCGGCCCAGAATCCACGTTCAGGCGGCCCTGACGTTGACGGCACGCGGCCCGCGCGGGCTCGATTGCGTCTCGAACTCCACCTTCTCGCCGCCGTTCAGGCGGTCGAAGTCGAGCGATGGGTCGAGCGAGTCTCGGTGGAAGAAGTAGTCCTTGCCGTCCTCGGCTGTGATGAAGCCGAAGCCGCGGTCGGACACGACCTTCTTGACAGTGCCAGTGGCCACGGAGGGAACCTCGGTTCTCTTCTCGACGACGGGTGACGCACGGCCGGCTCGAGAAGGAACCGTCGACCAAGCAGACCCACCCGGCGGTCGGGTGGACCTACAGTCTACTCTCGATCCGTGCGCCGCGCCGCGCTCGACGCGCCGCGGGCACGCGGATCGCCCTCCGCCGCGGCATCATGGATGGATGACCGAGACGGCCGACGCGATCGTCGTGGGCGCCGGGGTCCAGGGCGCCAGCCTGGCCTTCCATCTCGCCCGGCGTGGTCTCCGCATCCTCGTCATCGAGCGCGGCACGATCGCGAGCGGCGCGAGCGGACGCTCGTCGGGCTTCGTCCGGATGCACTACGACCTCGAGAGCGAGGCCCGCCTGGCCTGGGCGTCATTCCCGTACTTCCGCGACTGGTCCGAACGGGTCGGCGCCGGCGACTGCGGCTTCGTCCGGACCGGCTTCCTCCAGCTGGTCCCGCCCGAGATGACCGACGCCCTGCGCGCCAATGTCGCGATGCATCAGGCGAGCGGGATCGAGACTCGGGCCGTCACGGCGGACGAGGTCCGCGAGCTGCTCCCGGGGGTCGCCGCGGACGAGGTGGTCGCGGCCGCCTACGAGCCGGGCTCCGGCTACGCGGATCCGACGGGCACGGCCGCCGGGTTCCTCGCCGCCGCACGCGATCGAGGGACGCGGGTCGTCCAGGGCTGCCGGGTCGTCGGCGTGACGCTCGACGGCGAGCGGGTCGCCGGCGTCGAGACCGACCGCGGACGCTTCGCGGCGCCGATCGTCGTGGACGCGGCCGGCGCCTGGGCCGCCGAGCTCGCCCGGATGGTCGGCCTGGACGTGCCCGTCGAGGCGTGGCGGCACGACACGGCGTACTTCGGGCTGCCGGCCGGGCGCTCCGCCGACTTCCCGATCGTCATCGACGAGGGCGGCCAGGTCTACTTCCGACCAGAGGGCCGCGAGCTGATGCTCGTCGGCCTTGAGACTGGCAACGAGATCGGCGGGTCTCCCGACCGACCGATGGGCGGCCTCCGGCCGGGCGCGGTCGAGGAGATGGTGGCCCGCGTCTGCGCGCGGGTGCCCTGGATGGGCGGCGGCACGTTCCGGTCGGCCCACGGTGGCCAGGACGGGATCAGCCCGGACCAGCGGGCGATCCTCGACGCGGCGGGCCCCGACGGCTTCTACCTGGACTGTGGGTTCTCGGGCACCGGCTTCAAGACGGCGCCGGCCGTCGGGGCCTGCATGGCCGAGCTCATCCTCGATGGCCGTGCGTCGACCGTCGACATCTCCGCGTATGCGCTCCGCCGCTTCGCCGACGGCCGGCCGCTGGTCGGCGAGCATCCGTACGGACTCCTCTGGCGCTGAGTCGCCATCGCGCCCGGCCCGTGACCCGGTCAGGGCGATCCGCCCCCGGCCGCCGGGCGGGTAGACTCCGGTGAGTGACCGCCCGGATCGCACGCCGGCCCCCGCCCGGCCGGCCCCCATCCCTCTCGCCCCGGCTCTTCGCCGCGCTCGTCGCGGGCAAGACCGCCGGCACGGCGACGCGCCTGCTCGGGCGCGGTGGCGGGACCTCGCTGCCCGGCATGGTGGCCCGGCGCGTCGACCCGGCCGTCCTGGACACGCTGGTCCGTCGCACGGGCGTGCCCGTGGTCGCCATCACGGGCAGCAACGGCAAGACCACGACGGCCCGCTTCACCTCGGCGCTGCTGCGCGGGGAGGGGATCGCCGTCAGCCACAACTCGGCCGGGGCAAACCTCGTCCAGGGGGTCACCAGCCTGGCCGTCGGGTTCGCGGACCTGCGCGGGCGTCTGCCCGACGGCGTGCTCGTCGCCGAGGTCGATGAGGGCGCGCTGCCGCGGGTCGCGCCCGAGATGGCGCCGCGGGCTCTGCTCGTCACGGACCTGTTCCGCGATCAGCTCGACCGGTACGGCGAGCTGTACGCGGTCGCCGACGCGATCGAGTCCGTCGCCCGCTCACTGCCACCCGAGGCGGCCTGGATCGTCAATGCCGACGACCCCATGGTGGCCTCACTTGCCCCGGAGCGCGAGGGGCGCCGGGTGACATTCGGGTTCGACCTCGACCGATCGACCGACCGCATCACGCGGGCCGCCGACACGATCCGCTGCCCGCGCTGCCGCTCCGACCTCGTCTACGACCACGTGTACCTGAGCCACATGGGCGCCTACCGCTGCCCGGGCTGCGGCTTCACCCGGCCGCCCCTCGACGTGGCCGTCACCGCGCTCGAGGTCCCGGGCATCGCCGAGACCCGCTTCACGGTGCGGCTCCCGACCGGCGAGCAGGAGCTGCAGGTCCCGCAATCGGGTGTCCACATCGCCTACGACGCGGCGGCCGCGCTGGCGATCCTGGTCGGGCTGGGCGTCGAGCCGGTCCATGCCCGAGCCTCGCTCGCGTCGGTCGGCCCGGCGTTCGGACGGCTCGAGCTCATCCAGGCCGGCGATCGGCGGATCATCCTGGGCTTCGCCAAGAACCCGACCTCCTACAACACGACGCTCCGGGCGCTGGCCTCCGAGGGCGAGCCCCGGCAGCTGCTCGTCGCCGCGAGCAACACGCTGGTCGACGGCGAGGACTTCGCCTGGCTGTGGGATGTCGACTTCGAGTCCGCGGCGTCCAGGATCGAGCGCGTCACCGTCAGCGGGACGCGCGCCGATGAGCTCGCGAACCGGCTCAAGTACGCCGGCGTCGACCCGGGGATCATGACCGTCGTCGGTGCCCGGCCGGCCGCCCTCGACGCCGCCCTCGCCGGGCTCGAGCCCGGCGGGCGGCTGACCATCCTGGCGGGCTACACGCCCACGCTCGAGCTGCGGGACGAGATGCGGCGCCGCGGCTGGGTCGGGCCATTCTGGGAGGCATGAGCGATGTCCGAGCGTCACCTGGGGTCCGACCACCCACCGATCCGGATCGCCCACCTGTACTCGTCGCTCCTGAACGTGGCCGGGGACGGCGGGAACGTCATCGCCGTCGAGCGGCGCGCGGGCTGGCGCGGGATCCCGGTGGAGATCGTTCCGGTCGAGCTCGGCGAGACCCCCGACCTGGCGGCGTTCGACATGGTCTTCATCCAGGGCGGCCAGGACGTTGAGATGGCGGTCGCCGCCGGCGATCTCCAGCGCAAGGCGCCCTCGCTGCGCGAGGCGGCCGACCGGGGCGTCGTGATCTTCGCCGTGTGCGCCGGGCTTCAGCTGCTCGGCCACCGCTACATCCCGTCGATCGGCGCGACGATGGAGGGGATCGGCATCCTCGACCTCGAGACCCGCGGGGGCCCCCAGCGCTTCATGCAGCACGCCGCCTGCGACGTGACGTTCGCCGACCGGACCGAGACCGTCGTCGGGTTCGAGAACCACTCGGGACTCACCGAGCTCGGGCCGGGGGCACGGCCGTTCGGCCGGGTCGTCGCGGGCGCCGGGAACAACGGCCGGGACGGCACCGAGGGCGCCGTCCGCGACCACGTCTACGCGACGTATCTCCACGGCCCCGTCCTGCCGAAGAACCCGTGGCTCACGGACGAGCTGATCCGGGTCGCGCTCGAGCGGAGGGTCGGTGCGCCCGTCGACCTCGCGCCGCTCGACGACGCGCTCGAGCGCCACGCTCACGACGTCGCCCTCGAGAAGGCCCTGCGGAACCGGGGACGGCGAACGGCGCTCGAGCCGGCGCGGCTCGTCCGAGACCAGCCCAGGGCGTCGTAGCCGGTCCGGCCCGGCGCGCGCCGGCCTCTGGGCGGCACCCGGCTCCGAGGATCGTCCGGCCCCGGCCGCCCGCCCCTCGACGGTCCACCGGCCACGTCGTTGCCCTGGAGGGTGGGTCGGCCCGGCGAGATCCATCGTGGAGCGGGGTCACGACCCTGATTTCCTGACAGGTTTGGTCATGTTCCCTGGATAGGCTCGTTCCTGGATCGTAGGAACGGAGGACCGCCGGGATGCGGAATGAGATGCTCGTCGGGATCATCGTGGCCGAGCGCCTGGCCGAGGCCGATCGGGCCCGGCTGGCCGCGGGTCAGCGTCCCCGGAGGTCGCTGGCGTCGCTCGTGGGTCGCGTCGCCGCGGCGCTGCCGGCGACGGCCGGCGCCGCGCCCGCGCGGACGGGCCGCCCGGCGGCCGACGGCTGAGATGCATATCGCCTGTATCCAGTCCCGGACCGATGGGCGGGACCGGCAGCTCGAGGAGCCGGTCCTCGATCTTGCGAAGCCCTCGCGACCCGGCTCAGCCGGCGACCTCTGCCGGCCGGTCGGCAAGGGCGCTCCGGTAATGGCGGGCGGGGACGTCCTGCAGTCGGCGGGCCGCCTCTTCCGCGGTCAGGTCCCGCTGGGTCTCGGCCAGCAGCTC
>JAPVSP010000179.1:0-6876 GCA_047519685.1 Chloroflexota bacterium | reverse complement strand
ATCCTCATCGCCAACCGGGGCGAGATCGCGCTGCGCATCCTGCGGGCCTGCCGGACGCTGGGCATCGAGGCCGTGGTGGCCTACAGCGAGGCCGATCGCGACACCCTGCCCGTCCGGCTCGCCGACGAGGCCATCTGCATCGGGCCGCCGGACGCTCGCCGCTCGTACCTCTCGGCGCCGGCGATCATCTCGGCCGCCATCGTCACCGGCTGCGACGCGATCCATCCCGGCTACGGCTTCCTCTCCGAGGACTCGGGCTTCGCCGAGGCCGTCCGGGCCCACGGCCTGACGTTCGTCGGCCCGTCGCCCGAGGTCCTCGAGCGGTTCGCGTCCAAGGAAGGCACCCGCCGCCTCCTCGGTGCGCACGGCCTGCCGACGATCCCCGGGTCGGAGGGGATGCTCCGCGACGACCTTCACGCCCTCGCCGAGGCCGAGCGGATCGGCTACCCCGTGCTCATCAAGCCGTCCGCCGGTGGCGGGGGCAAGGGGATGCGGATGGTGCGGACCCCCCGCGAGCTCGAGACGGCCGTCAAGGTCTGCCGCTCGGAGGCGAAGGCGGCCTTCGGCGACGACTCGCTGTACCTCGAGAAGTGGCTCGACGAGAACCGGCACGTCGAGGTCCAGGTCGCGGTCGACCGGCACGGCAACGGGATCCACCTCGGCGAGCGCGACTGCTCCGTCCAGCGCCGCCACCAGAAGATCATCGAGGAGGCGCCCTCGCCCGCCCTCACCCCGGCCGGCCGGGCGGAGCTCGCCGAGCTCGCCGTCGCGGCCGCCGTGGCCGCCGGGTACGAGAACGTCGGGACCCTCGAGTTCCTGGTCGACCGCGACGGGAACCCCTACTTCATCGAGATCAACTGCCGGATCCAGGTCGAGCACCCGGTGACCGAGATGCTGACCGGCATCGACATGGTCGCGCTCCAGCTCCGGATCGCGGCGGGGGAGCGGCTCCCGCTCCGCCAGCGCGACGTGGTCCCGCGGGGTCATGCCATCGAGCTGCGGATCAATGCGGAGGACACGGAGCACGACTTCCGGCCGGGCGCCGGCCGGGTCGACCGCTACATCGCGCCGGGCGGGCCGTTCGTCCGGATGGACTCGCACCTCTACGAGGGCTACGAGGTCCCGCCCTACTACGACTCGCTGCTCGGCAAGCTCATCGTCTGGGGGCCCGACCGCCAGGTGGCGATCGAACGGGCCCGGGTCGCCCTCGACGAGCTCGTCATCGACGGCCTCGTGACCAACGCGCCCATCCACCGTGCCCTCCTGCGCAACGAGGTCTTCCTCGAGGGCCGGATGACCACCAACCTGCTCGATCGGGTCGGCAGCGCGGCGTTCCTCGCCGCCGCGGCCCGCGGATGATCCGCCGATGAGCCCGCTCGACACCCGCCACCGGAGATGCCCGTGACCGACACCGCCCAGGCCGCCAGCGGCCCGATCCACACGACGCGCGAGATCGAGGCGCTCATCCCGCACCGCTGGCCGTTCCTGCTCGTCGACCGCATCGTCGAGTACGACCCGGAGGCTCGGCGGATCGTGGGCCTGAAGGCCGTGACCGCGACCGAGTGGTTCTTCCAGGGCCACTTCCCGGGCCTGCCGGTCATGCCCGGCGTCCTGCAGGTCGAGGCCCTCGCCCAGACGATGGCCGTCTACGTCGCGAAGCAGCCCGGCTTCGGCGATCGGATCGGCCTGTTCGCCGGCATCGACGACTGCCGCTTCAAGCACGTCGTCGCGCCGGGGGATACGCTCCGGCTCGAGGTGACGATGGACAAGCTCGGGTCGCGCTTCGGGCGCGGGCGGGGGGTCGCGACCGTCGATGGCGCCGTCGCCTGCGAGGCGACGCTCTCGTTCGTCATCCCGGGCGAGGGCGTGCTCCGATGACGGCCCGCGTCGCGGTCCTCTCCGACATCCACGGCAACGCGGCCGCGCT
Organism: Chloroflexota bacterium; assembly: GCA_047519685.1. GTDB lineage: Bacteria > Chloroflexota > Limnocylindria > Limnocylindrales > CSP1-4 > JAPVSP01. The sequence continues at coordinate 4,949 of JAPVSP010000179.1, read as the reverse complement.
CGACGCGACCCGGCGGGCGATCCGCGCGGCGAAGCCCGACGCCGTCCTCGTCTGCGGCGACATCGTGATGAACGGGCCGGCGCCGGTCGAGGCGGTCGACCTGGCCCGCGAGCTCGAGGCGGACGGCGCGCTCGTCATCCAGGGCAACACCGACATCGCCGTCGTCGACTTCGACTACGCGGCGGCCTTCCCGTGGTTCAGCGACGGGCCGCCGGACTCGTTCCGCGTCGCCGCCGAGTGGGCCCACGACGAGCTGGGCGAGGAGCGGCTCGACTGGCTCCGGCGCCTGCCGGCCGAGCGGCGGCTGCGGATCGAGGACACGCTGATCCTCGCCTGCCACGCCTCGCCCGGCTCCCAGACGCTGGGCTTCGACGCCGATCTCGACCCGTCCGTCGTCCTCGAGCGGATCATGCGCACCGACGCCCGGATCGTCTGCTGCGGCCACACCCACATCCCGGAGATCCGCGACTTCGGCTGGAAGATGATCGTCAACGACGGCTCGGCCGGCTACGTCTTCGACGGCGATCCCACGGCCAGCTGGGCCCTCATGACGCTGGACGGCGAGACGGTCGCCCCGGAGATCCGGCGGGTCGAGTACGACGTCATGGGCGTCGCCAACGCCATCTCGGCGCGTGGCCTGCCCGGCGACGTCTACCGGGCCGCGACCGTCCGCACGGGGAAGCTCGTCCGGTGAGCGGCGACGCCCGGGAGGGCCGGGGCGGCGGGGCCGAGCCTCGAGCCGGCTACGGCGGCCGGGGCCTCGCGCCGACCGTCACGCTGCGCCGCGTCGTGGTCACCGGGATGGGCGCCGTGAGCGCGCTCGGCCAGGGCGTTGAGCGGACCTGGGACGGGCTCGTGGCCGGCCGCTCGGGGATCCGGACGATCGAGTCGTTCGACCCCTCGCGCCTGACGTCGCGGATCGCCGCCGAGGTGCCCGAGTTCGACGCCAGCGGCGTCCTCGACCGCAAGGATCTCCGCCGGACCGACCGCTACATCCAGTTCGGCCTCGTCGCCGCGCGCGAGGCGATGGACCAGGCCGGGCTGCCCGAGCGGCTCGAGGGCGAGCTGGCCGAGCGGACCGGCGTCATCCTGGGCTCCGGCCTGGGCGGTGGGAACACCCTCGCCGACAACATCGCGACGCTCGCGACGCGCGGGCCGGACCGCGTCAGCCCGTTCTTCATCCCGATGGGCATCGCCAACGTCGGCGCGGGGCAGCTCGCCATCACCTTCGGCTCGCTGGGGCCGAACTTCGCGACGGTCTCGGCCTGCGCCACGGGCGGCCACGCGATCGGCGAGGCGTTCGAGACGATCCGCCGCGGCGACGCCGACGTCATGCTCGCGGGCGGCACCGAGGCCGGGATCCACGAGGCGTGGGTCAGCGGCTTCTGCGCCATGCGGGCGCTCTCCACCCGCAACGACGACCCGCCGGCCGCCTCGCGGCCGTTCGACCAGGGGCGCGACGGCTTCGTCATCGGGGAGGGGGCCGGCGTCCTGGTCCTCGAGGCGCTCGAGCACGCGCTGGCCCGCGGCGCGACCCCGCTCGCCGAGCTCGTCGGATACGGCGCCACCGCCGACGCCTCGCACATCACGCTGCCGGCCCCCGGCGGGATCGGCGCCGTCCGGGCCGCCCGGCGAGCGCTCGAGAAGGCCGACCTCCCGCCCGAGGCCATCGACCACGTCAACGCCCACGCGACCTCGACCCCCGAGGGCGACAAGGCCGAGCTGCAGGCGATCCGGACGATCTTCGGCGAGCACGCGTCGAGGGTCGCCGTGACGGCCAACAAGTCGATGCTGGGGCACACGCTCGGGGCCGCGGGTGCGATCGAGGCGATCGCGACCGTCATGACCATCCGCACCGGCACCGTCCCGCCCACCATCAACCTGGTCGATCCCGACCCGGCCGCCGAGGGGCTGGACCTGACCCCCCGGGTCGCCGGCCGGCGCGCGGTCCGGACGGCCATCTCCAACTCCTTCGGCTTCGGCGGCCAGAACACCGCCCTCGTCTTCACCCGGTGGGAGGCATGACCGAGCGCCGCGAGGAGGCGACGCTGCGGCTCGCGGCCGAGCTCCCGGTGGGGCTCCAGGCGAGGCTCCCGACGGCCGCGCCCGAGCTCCCGGTCGAGGGCGCCGCGCCGCCCGAGCCGGCCGACGTGGCCGGCGGCGTCCCGGTCGGACCGGGCAGCCCGACCCACGTCGATCCCGCCACGCTCGACGGCGCCGACGCCTCGCTGCTCGCCCTCGTCGACCGGCTCGCCGCCGTCCTCGAGCGGAGCGACCTGCTCGAGCTCGAGGTCGAGGTGGGCGGGACCGCCCTCGTGCTCCGCCGGCCCGAGGCGCACTGGGGTGCCGCCGGGCCGGGCCCGGGCCGCGGATCTTCCCCCGGCGCCCCGGGGTCCGAGACCTCCACCGCCGAGGCGCCTGCCGAGCCGGCTCGCGCCGCGGTCAAGGCGCCCCTGACCGGGATCTGGTACTCCGCGCCGGCGCCCGGCTCCGGGCCCTTCGTGCAGGTCGGCGGCGAGGTCGCCGTCGGCCAGGTCATCGGCCTCATCGAGGCGATGAAGCTGTTCAACGAGATCAAGTCGGACCTGGCCGGCCGCGTCGTCCGGGTCGTGGCCGAGAACGGCCAGCTCGTGAAGGCGAAGCAGACGCTCATCGAGGTGGAACCGCTGTGACCGTCCCCGCGCTCCGCGCCCATGTGACCGGCTGGGGCCAGTACGCGCCGAAGCAGGTCCTCAGCAACCACGACCTCGAGCGACTCGTCGACACCAACGACGAGTGGATCGTCACCCGGACAGGGATCCGGGAGCGGCGGGTCGCGGCCGCCCACGAGACGACGGCGTCGATGGCGGCCGTGGCGGGCCGGCGGGCCATCGCCGTCGCGGGCCTCGAGCCGGACGACATCGACCTCATCCTCGTCGCGACCCTCACGCCGGACTACTGGATGCCCTCGACCGCGGCCCTGGTCAAGGAGGCGATCGGCAACACGAAGGCGGCGGCGATGGACGTGTCGGCCGCCTGCTCCGGGTTCGTCTACGCGTTCGCGACCGCCCAGGCGTACGTCACGAGCGGGCTCGCCCGCCACGTCCTCGTCGTCGGGGCGGAGCTGCTCACGCGCTTTCTCGACTACACGGACCGCGGCACCTGCATCCTCTTCGGCGACGGGGCCGGCGCTGTCGTCGTCTCGGGCCGCGCCGAGCCGGGCGGGTCGCTCGGGATCGAGCTCACGACCGAGCCCCAGGGCGCCTACATGATCTGGCTGCCCGCCGGCGGGGCGAAGAGCCCGCCATCCGCCGAGACCGTCGCCCGGGGCGAGCACTACATCCGGATGGAGGGTCGCGAGACCTACCGGTTCGCGACCCGGACGCTCGCCTCGACCGCCATGGCGGCCGTGCGCCAGGCCGGCCTGACGGCCGACGACATCGACCTGTTCATCCCGCACCAGGCGAACATCCGGATCATCGAGGCCGTCGCGAAGGGCCTCGGCCTGCCGATGGACCGGATGTTCGTCAACCTCGATCGGTACGGGAACACGTCGGCCGCGTCCGTGCCGCTCGCGCTGGCCGAGGCCGTCGACAGCGGCCGGGTGAAGATCGGCGACCACATCGTCCTCGTCGCGTTCGGGGCCGGCTTCACCTCCGGTGCGGTCGCGCTCGAGTGGACGGCCGACCCGGCCTGCGGGGCGCGCGCGGCATCGATCCGGCCGGAGGACATCGCCGTCCGACTGCCGGTCGACTGGGACTCCGTCGACCCGATGCCGCCGGCGTTGGCGGAGATCCTCGCCCGGCCGGGCCCGGTCGACGTCCCGCTCGACGACGTCGTCCCGGGCGAGCCGGAGCGGGCCGGCGAGCCGGTCGGCGGCTGAAGCGGCGGCTCGGATCGCCGGTGGGAAGGCCCGGCGGGCCGGGCGATCCGTCGGGGACGTCATCTCTCGCGCCACCATCGGAGGGACCAGGGGCATGATCGACCTGACCGGCAGGAGCGCCGTCGTGACCGGGGGCTCGCGCGGGATCGGCCGCGCCGTCGCGACCCGGCTGGCCCGGCAGGGCGCCGACGTCGCCTTCAGCTTCCGGGGCAACGAGGCGGCGGCGAGGGAGACCGCGGCCGCCGTCGAGGCGCTCGGGCGGCGGGCGCTGCCGGTCCAGGCGGACGTCACCGACCCGGCGGCGGCGGAGGCCCTCGTCGGGGCGGCCCTCGAGGCGTTCGGCAAGGTCGACATCCTGGTGAACAACGCCGGCATCACCCGCGACGACCTCATCATGCGGATGAGCCTCGACGCCTGGCGCCAGGTCCTCGAGACGAACCTCTTCGGCGCGTTCTACACGATCAAGGCGGTCACCCGGCCGATGCTCAAGGCCCGCTCCGGCCGGATCGTGAACATGACGTCCGTGTCGGGGCAGGCCGGCCAGACCGGCCAGGCGAACTACAGCTCGGCCAAGGCCGGCCTCATCGGGCTGACCAAGGCCACGGCCCGGGAGCTCGCGTCGCGCGGCATCACCTGCAACGCCGTCGCGCCCGGCTTCGTCCTGACCGAGCTCACGAAGGACCTGCCGCAGCCGCTGCTCGATGAGCTCGTCAAGCGGACGCCGCTCGGGCGCTTCGGCACGCCCGAGGAGGTCGCCGACGCGGTCGCCTTCCTGGCCTCCGACGAGGCGGCCTTCATCACGGGCCAGGTGCTCGCGGTGGATGGCGGCCTGGTGATGATGTGAGGTCGAGCCGGCCGGAGGCCCTGCGTCCGCAGCGACGATCCCGATGATCGAGAGCCTCCCGGGCCTCGGCCTTGCGGTGGGCTCGTTCGCGCTCCTCTTTGCGGCGTTCTCGCACGCCGATGGCGGGCCGTACCCCCTGCGCCGGACGCTGATCTCGGCCTCGCTGGGCTGGGGCGTCGCCGTGGTCGTGATCACCGAGGCGTTGAGCGCCCTCGGGGCCATCTCCGAAGGCGGCGCGCTCGT
>JAPVSP010000178.1:0-8229 GCA_047519685.1 Chloroflexota bacterium | reverse complement strand
GAGCGACGCCTACCGTGAGGCCGCCTTCGAGGTCGAGCGGATCGAGGTCGCGATCGCGGCGCTCGAGCGCTCGATGGATCCGCCCCGCGTGTGACGCTCGACCGCCGCGTCCGCGTCTACGAGGTCGGGCCGCGCGACGGGCTGCAGAACGAGGCGCGACCGGTCTCCACCCAGGACAAGGTTCGCTACCTTGCGCTGCTGGCCGAGGCCGGGCTGCGTGAGATCGAGGCGACGAGCTTCGTCTCGCCGACGGCGATCCCCCAGCTCGCCGATGCGGAGGCGCTCCTGGCGCGGCTCCAGCGGGCGCCCGGCGTCCGCTACCCGGTCCTGGTCCCGAACCTCCGCGGCCTCGAGCGCGCCGAGCGAGCCGGCGTGGACGCGATCGCCGTGTTCACCGCCGCGACCGACGCGTTCACCGAGCGGAACATCGGCCTGAGCGTCGAGCGGTCGCTCCAGGCGTTCGGGCCCATCCTGGAGCGCGCCCGCAGCCTGGGCTGGTGGCGGCGCGGCTATGTCTCGACCGCCTTCGGCTGCCCGTACACCGGCCGCGTGGAGCCCGAGCGGGCCGTCGCCGTCGCGCTCCGGTTGCTCGACCTCGGCGTCGACGAGGTCAGCTTCGGCGATACGATCGGGGTCGCGGTGCCCGCCCGGGTCGTCGAGCTCCTCGGCCGCTCGGTGGACGCCGGCATCCCGCTCGAGCGGATCGCGCTCCATCTCCACGACACCCGCGGGACCGCCCTGGCCAACGTCTCGGCCGCGCTCGCGGCGGGCGTCCGGACGTTCGACGCCTCGACCGGAGGGACCGGCGGCTGTCCCTACGCGCCGGGCGCGGCCGGCAACCTCGCGACCGAGGATCTCGCCTACCTGCTCGAGGCGGAGGGATGGGACCACGGGCTCGATCTGCCGGCCCTGCTCGTGGCCGCACGCTTCGTCGCCGGCGCCCTCGGGCACCCCCTGGCGTCGAAGGTCGGCCAGGCGGGCGGCTGGGACCCGGCCACCGGCGCCCCGCTCGGTCGTTCCTGAGCCGCACGCGCCCGTGCGCGCGCTCCTGTAGCATCCGCGCGTGCACGGCGTGGTCCTCGTCCTGAACCAGAACTACGAACCGCTGAACGTGACGAACCTTCCGCGGGCGTTCCGGCTCGTGTTCGGAGCGAAGGCCGAGGTCATCGAGTACGACCACCAGGTGATCCGGACGCCCCGCACGGAGTACCGTGCCCCGTCCGTCATCCGTCTCCAGCACCAGATCCGGCGGCCGCGTCCTCGGGTCAAGCTCACCCGCCGCGAGATCTTCAACCGCGACCGCCACACCTGCCAGTACTGCGGCCACATGGGTCACGACCTGACGCTCGACCACGTCGTGCCGCGCCACCGGGGTGGCGGCCACTCCTGGGAGAACCTGGTCACGGCATGCAAGACGTGCAACCACCGCAAGGGCGGACGCACGCCGGACGAGGCGAGGCTGCGGCTGGTCCGTCAGCCGTACGAGCCGCGCAGCGACCTGTACTCGCTCTTCACGCCGTACCTCGCCGACGATCGGAACGAGGCATGGCGGACGTACCTGTTCCTCGGCCGGAACTGAGCGACATCGAGGCCGCCTCGCGCGCCGTCGCGGCCGCCGTCCCCGAGACCGTCGGGGAGCTCATCGCGGGACTCCACGCCCACGGCCACGCGGCCTACGTGGTGGGTGGCTCCGTGCGCGACGCGCTGCTGGGGCGACCGGCGTCCGACTGGGACCTGGCGACCGACGCCCGACCGGACCGCATCGTCGCCGTCCTGCCCGACGCCGTCTACGAGAACCGCTTCGGGACGGTGGGCGTCCGGCGGGCCGACGGCGTCCACGAGATCACGACGTTCCGGACCGACCACGAGTACGCGGACTTCCGGCGGCCACATCGCGTGGAGTTCGGCGAGTCGCTCGAGCTCGACCTGGGCCGCCGTGACTTCACGGTCAACGCGATGGCCTGGGGCATCCCGGCGCCAGCCGGCGGGGGTGGGACGGGAGGCGGTCGCGGCCGGGGGGCCGAGGAGGCTGGCGAGGTGCTGTCGGCGGCTCGCCTCGTCGATCCCTTCGGGGGGCTGGCGGACCTCGCGGCCCGACGACTCCGGGCGGTGGGGGACGCCCGCGACCGCTTCGACGAGGACGCCCTCCGGATGGTCCGGGCCGTGCGGCTCGCGGCGGCGCTCGAGCTCGAGATCGACCGCGGGACGCTCGCCGCCATCGTCGAACGCGCCGAGCTCGTCCGACACCTCTCCGGTGAGCGGATCGCCGCCGAGCTGGAGAAGCTGCTCGCGACACCGCGGCCCTCGGCCGGGCTCCGGCTGCTGATGGACACGGGGCTGCTGGCGGTCGTCTCGCCGGATCTCGCGGCGCAGCGTGGCGTGCCTCAGAACAAGGTGCCCGGCGAGGACCTCTGGGACCACACGGTGCGGACCGTGGATGCGGTCACCGTGGAGCGGCCGGTGGTCCGCCTGGCCGCGCTGGTCCACGACATCGGCAAGCCGGGGACACTCGAGGACGGCCGGTTCCACGGGCACGAGGCCGTCGGCGCCCGCCAGGCCGAGGAGCTCCTCCGGCGGCTGAAGTTCCCCCGGGCCACGAGCGAGCGGGTCGCGCACCTCGTGCGTAACCACATGTTCGTGTATGACGGCGGCTGGGGCGACGCGGCGATCCGCCGGTTCATCCGCAAGATCGGCCCGGACGCCCTCGAGGAGCTCTTCCTGCTGCGCGAGGCGGACGACGTCGGGAGCGGCCTGGGCCGGGGCGATGCGGGTCTGGACGAGCTCCGCGGACGGATCGGCCAGCAGCTGGCCGCCGAGGTCGCGCTCGATCGAGCCGACCTGGCGATCGACGGCCGGGACCTCATGCGCGAGCTGGGCCTCGAGCCCGGTCCGATGCTGGGTCACATCCTCGACGAGCTGCTCGAGCGGGTGATCGCCGACCCGGCCCTCAACGATCGTCCGACACTCCTGCTCATGGCCCAGGCGATGCTGCCGGAGGGCTCATGATGATCGAGCCGCTGCTCCAGGCGGAGCGCGCGCTCGCGGTCGGGATGCTCGACCAGGCCGAGCGCCTGTATCGCGGCGTCGCGGAGGCGGATCCGCGGAACTCGATCGCGGTCGTCGGGCTGGCGCGGGTCGCGATCGAGCGGGGCGACGACCCCGAGGCGCTGCGGTTCGGTCGGCAGGCGCTCCGGATCGACCCGGAGAACATCGCGGCACAGCGCCTGGTCGCGCGACTCGAGGAGGTCCTGGTGGCGCGCGGCGAGCCGGTGCCGCCGGACGACGAGGCAGGCCACGCCACGGGGGCCCCGGGCCATGTCGCGGAGGGGTCGACCGCGGTCGGCTCGCCGGGCCGGCGTCCGGGTCTGCTCGCGCGCCTGCTCCGCCGCCCGTAGCCGCCGCGGCTCATCTCGCGTCATCGCGGTCACCTCGCGCCGCCGCGCACGCCCCCGAGCGGGGTGGCACCATTCGTGGGCCATGCCGACCCCATCCCGCTCGACGGGCCACTGATGCGCATCCTCGTCACCGGCGGCGCCGGCTACGTCGGCGCGGTGAGCGTCGAGGTCCTCCTGGTCGCCGGCCACGAGCCGCTGGTGCTCGATGACCTCACGACCGGTCACGCGGGGGCGGTGCCCGAGGGCGTCGCGCTCCACGTCGGCAACTTCGGCGACCTGGAGGCGACGGGCCGCCTCCTCGAGCGCGAGCGCGTCGAGGCGATCCTCCACTGCGCGGCCCGCTCGCTCGTGCCCGAGTCGATGGTCGACCCGGCCAGGTACTACCGGGACAACGTCGCCGGCGGGATCGCCCTGCTCGAGGCCGCTCGCAGCGCTGGCGTCCGGCGGATGGTGTTCAGCTCGACGGCAGCGGTCTACGGGGTCCCCGACTCGACGCCGATCCCCGAGGACGCGCCCCTCCGGCCGATCAGCCCGTACGGGGAGACGAAGCGGACCTTCGAGGCGGCGATGGGCTGGTATGGCTCGGCCTACGGCCTGCGCAGCGTCACGCTCCGCTACTTCAACGTCGCCGGCGCCTCGGAGCGGTCCGGCGAGGCGCACGATCCCGAGACCCACCTGATCCCGAACGTCCTGCGCGCGGCCGAGTCCGGCGAGGTGCTGACGCTCTTCGGCGCGGACTTCCCGACCGCGGACGGGACGCCGATCCGCGACTACATCCACGTCGAGGATCTCGCCCGGGCGCACCTGCTCGCGCTCGAGGCGACCGCCCCCGGCGACGCCCGGACCGGCCCCGTCGACGGGCCGGCGAGCCAGCTCGTGTGCAACCTCGGGAACGGGCGCGGCTCGAGCGTCCTCGAGGTGCTCCGGGCGGCCGAGGCCGTCGTCGGACGGCCCATCCCGCACCGCGTCGGCCCGCGGAGGGCCGGCGATCCGCCCGTCCTCGTCGCCTCCGCGGATCGCGCCTGGCGGGTCCTTGGCTGGCGCCCGCTGCAGGGCGATCTCGAGGCGATGATCGGCTCGGCCTGGGCCTGGCGCCGCCGCCACCCGGGTGGCTACGGGGGCTGACCCGGCCCGCGGGACGGGCGGCGCGCCGTTGTACGCTTGACCCGTGCCGCCCACCGACCTGCTTGCCGAGCCGCGGACCTGGCGACCGCAATCGTTCGGGGGGAAGCGGCCGCGCTCCGTCCGCGACCCCATCGTGGAGCCGCTCTGGGACGGCGATCGGGTGCTCGTCCACGTCACGCCGGGGCGGGTCGAGATCGTGGACGAGGAGGGGCTGGCGGTCGAGCTCGTCCCCGAGATCGAGGCGGCGGTCGCTCGCGCGGCGCGCGCCGAGCGGATGGTGCTCGACGGTTACCTGACGCCCCAGGCCGCCCGGTCGAGCGAGGGCGCCATCCTCGGCCAGGTCGCCATCCCGACCGCCTCCCAGATGACGACCCAGATGCTGCTCGGCCGGGCCCGCGACCGGAAGCGCGAGCTGTCGGATGCCAGGCCGGCGCCGATCCAGCCTGGCGACACGCTCGTCTTCGTGGCCGTGGACCTGATCGCGCTCGACGGCGAGCCACTGTTCGACGTCCCCCTCCTCGAGCGACGGCGGCAGCTCGAGAGCGTCCTCGACGAGGGCGAGCTCGTCCGGATCGGCCTGTACGTCCGGCTGCCCATCGACGCCTGGGTCGGCTCGTGGCGTTCGCAGGGCTTCCGGGCGATGGCCTTCAAGGACGCGAACGGCCGCTACCGCCCCGGCCAGAAGGCCGACGGCTGGGCCGTGGGGCAGATCCCGCGCCGCTAGCCTCGCGGGCTCGCCGGCCCTCGGCGCCGCGCGCCTCGCGATCCGGCCGGAACCCCCGCGACAGGCGGCCGGCCCGTTGGTACGCTGGGGTCGTGCCCGCGACGACACTCACGCCGGCCATCCGCGACGAGATCGAACGCCTCGGGCGCGCCGACATCATGGTCGGCATCCCGAGCTTCAAGAACGCCGCGACCATCGGCTACGTGGCGCGCGCGGCCCAGGCCGGGCTCGTCCAGTACTTCCCCGACCTCCGACCGGTCCTGGTCAACGCCGATGCCGGCTCGCCCGACGGGACCCAGCGTGTCGTCGTCGAGACCGAGCCGCCCGACTACGTCGAGCGCATCCTCCTGGTCCGTCCGACGAATCGCCTCGCCCGGGTCAGCCTGACCTACCCCGAGGTGGACGGCGTCGGTGGGAAGGGCGCCGCCATTCGGACGCTGTTCGAGATCGCGGCGGCGCTCCAGGTCGAGACGCTCGTCGTCGTCGACTCGGACCTGCGGTCCATCGTGCCCGAGTGGATCGAGCTGCTCGCCGGCCCCATCCTCAAGGGCGGCTTCGACTTCGTGGCCCCGCTGTACGCCCGCTACAAGTACGACGGCACGATCACCAACACCGTCACCTATCCGCTCACGCGGGCGCTCTACGGTCGCCGCCTCCGCCAGCCCATCGGCGGCGACTTCGGCGTGAGCGGCGACCTCGTCCGCCATTACCTGTCGCTCGACGACTGGACCGACGACGTCAGCAGGTTCGGCATCGACATCTGGATGACGACGCAGGCGCTGACCGGGGGGTTCGCCGTCTGCCAGACCCGACTCGGCGCCAAGGTCCACGATCCCAAGGACCCGGGCGCGGACCTGGGGCCGATGTTCCGCCAGGTCGTCGGCACCATCCTCCGGCTGGCGGTCGTCAACCATGACGGGTGGGCCGGGATCCGCGGCAGCCACGACGTCCCGGCCTACGGGTTCGAGCGCTTCGCCGACCCGCCACCGCTCGACGTGAACGTCCTGCGCCTCCTCGAGGAGTTCCAGCAGGGCTCGGTGACGCTCGCCGCGACCTGGCGCCGGATGCTCGCGCCGGCGACGGCCGAGACCGTCCTGGAGCTCGCGGCCGAGGCGGGCCAGCTGGCCGAGGCGGCGCGCAACCGGCTCGGCCTGCACGGCGACGTGGCCGGCCCGGGCGGTCCCTCGACCCACGAGATGGCCGAGTCGGTCGCCGCCTATCACTTCCCCGACGACTGCTGGGCCCGGGTCATCTACGACCTCATCGTCGCGGCGCGGCGCGAGGATCCTCCCATCGCAGAGCTGGTGGCCGCCCTCGTGCCGGTCTATTTCGGCCGAGTCGGCTCGCTCGTCGTGGAGACGCGCCACCTGTCGACCGAGCAGGCCGAGGAGCGCGTCGAACGCCAGGCGCGGGAGTTCGAGCTGCTCAAGCCCTACCTGCTCGAGCGCTGGGATGCCGCCCCGGTGCCGGCCGCGCCGCCGAGCCCGGCCCCGACGCCGTCCGCGCCATGAGCGCCCAGTCCCCGCTCCCCGCCCGCATCCTCATCCCGGTCGCGAACCCTGCGACCGCAGAGGAGCTCGTCCGTCTCGGGGCGGGGCTGCTCGCACTGCGGACGGGCTCGCTGACGGCGCTCGGGATCGTCGAGGTCCCGGAGGGGATGGCGCTCTCGGAGGGGGCGACGCGCGCACGCCACGCCCGGCGGCTCCTCCAGCGCGTCCTGGACTATGCGCCGGAGGGGACGACCATCCACCCGATCGTCCGGATCGGGCGGCACGCCGCCGAGGGGATCGTCGAGGCGGCCGCCGAGCAGGAGGCCGACCTCATCATCTTCGGCTGGGGCGGCCGATCGTCCAGCCGCGATGGACGCGGTGGCGCCCGCGGGACGCCCAGCGTCATCAGCCCGACGATCGACGAGGTCGTGCGAGAGGCGCCCTGCGACATCGCGGTCATCAAGCAGCGTGGCGCCAACGACATCCGGCGCATCCTCGTCCCGGTCCGCGGCGGCCCGCACGCCGAGCTGGCCCTGCGCTACGCCGGGGCGCTCGCCGAGCGGCACGGGGCTCACGTCCGGGTCCTTCATCTCGTGCCGCCCGGGATCACCGAGGCGGTCCGGGCCCAGGCCGAGCGGGCGCTGCTGTCGTTCGTCCGCCAGCACGTCGGCCCCGGTGCCGAGCCGGTGCTCCGCGAATCCGCGAACGTCCGGGCGACGATCCTGCGCGAGGCGGAGCGCGCCGACCTGGTCGTGATGGGGGCCTCGGCCATCCCCGGCGGCGACGAGGGCGGCCAGCTCTTCGGGGCGCTCCCTGAGACGATCGCCCTGCGCGCCCGGCCCACCGTGATCGTCGTGAAGACCCGCGAGTCGATCGGCCGCCAGACGTTCGAGCAGCTGGCGCAACGCGCCGAGACGCTCGCCGCGGCCGACCGGGCCGCCGAGGAGGCGCGGGCCGTGCCGGCGCGCGTCGAGCGCTGGTTCGCCGAGTCCAACTTCCATCACGGCGAGTTCGCCGACCTGCACCGGCTCGTCCAGCTCAAGGAGCAGCAGGGGGTCACGATCAGCCTCGTCCTTCCGACGCTGAACGAGGCCGAGACGATCGGGCCGATCGTCCGGCGGGCGTTCCGCGAGATGGTGGTCCGCTTCCCGCTGCTCGACGAGGTCCTGGTCATCGACTCGGCGTCGACCGACGCCACTCGCGAGATCGCCGCCTCGGAGGGCGCCCGGGTCCTCAGCCACCCCGACGTCCTGGCCCGCTACGGCAGCTACCGGGGCAAGGGCGAGGCGCTCTGGAAGTCGCTCTATGAGACGTCCGGCGACATCGTCGTCTGGGCCGACACGGATGTCCGGAACTGGCATCCCCGGATGGTGTACGGGACCATCGGGCCGCTCCTGCACGAGCCGCGCCTGCAGTACGTCAAGGGCTACTACCAGCGCCCGATCGTCGAGGGCGGTGTCCTCAAGGAGGGCGGCGGCGGCCGGGTGACGGAGCT
>JAPVSP010000177.1:0-2841 GCA_047519685.1 Chloroflexota bacterium | reverse complement strand
GCGATCCCATCGAGCCGGCTGGGCCGGCAGGGAGAGGCCGGCGCGGTGTCGCCCGGCGGTCGGCGTGCCCATGTAGCCTTCGCGCGATGAGCGCGATCCGCACCGCCGGCCTATCGAAGGCATACGAGGCCAGCTTCCGACTCCCCTGGCGCGTCGGGCCGCCCCCGGTCGTGGCGCTGGACGACGTCTCGATCGAGGTCCGGGAGGGCGAGATCTTCGGCTTCCTCGGACCGAACGGCTCGGGCAAGACCACGTTGATCCGGCTGCTCCTCGGCTACCTCCATCCCTCGGCCGGTGGCGCGGAGGTCCTGGGCCGCGACGTCGTCAGGCACGGCGTCGAGGTGCGCCGGCGCGTCGGCTATCTGCCCGGCGGGATCGCCCTGTACGACGGCATGACCGGCGACGGGCTGCTGGGCTACCTCACGGCCCTCTACGGCCGGCCGGCGCCACGCCGGCGCGAGCTGTGCGAGCGGCTCGGACTTCCCGAGCGCGACCTGCGGCGGCCGGTCCGCGACTACTCCCGCGGGATGCGGCAGAAGCTCGGGATCGTCCAGGCCCTGCAGCACGACCCGGAGCTGGCCATCCTCGACGAGCCGTCCGAGGGCCTGGACCCGCTCGTCCAGCAGGCCTTCTACGCGATCCTCGAGGACCTGCGCCGGATCGGCCGGACGATCTTCCTCTCCTCGCACATCCTCTCCGAGGTCGAGCGGATCTGCGACCGGGTGGCGATCGTGCGACGCGGTCGCCTCGCGGCGCTCGAGGACGTCGGGACGCTGCTCGCCCGCCGGAAGCGCAACGTGGAGCTCCGCCTCGACGGGCCGGCGCCGTCGCTCGTGGGGGTGCCCGGCGTCTCGGGCGTGGTGACCGAGCCCGGCCGGCTGACCTGCCGCCTCGACGGCGATGTGCGGCCGTTCCTGGCGGCCATCGCCGGCGCCCCGGTCCGCGACCTGGTCATCGAGCCGGCGTCGCTCGAGGAGGCGTTCCTCGAGTTCTACGCCGACGAGCTCGCCGCGAACGGGGCGCTCCAGCCGACCTCGCCGGCCAGGCCGGGCGCATGACCGTCCTCCTGGCGCACACCCTTCGGGCGAACGCCGCCAGGCTGCTCGTCGTCGCCGTCGGCCTCGCCGCCTGGGGCTTCCTGATGCCGATCGTGTACGCGACGTTCGGGGCCGACTTCAAGGCGCTCGTCGACGCCGGCCTCATCCCGAAGGTCCTGCTCCAGTTCCTCGGCGGCAACGTCCTGACGCTGTCGGGAGCGATCGCCCTGGGGGTCATCCATCCCATCGCCGTCTTCCTCAAGTCGCTGTTCGCGGTGGGCTTCGGCCTCTACGCCGTGGCCGGCGAACGCCAGCGCGGCACGCTCGAGGTCCTGCTCGCCAGGCCGCTCGACCGGCGCTGGGTCCACCTGACGCTGCTCGTCGCGGTGGCCGTCTTCAGCGCTGTCGTCGTGGCGGCCGAGATCGCCGGCGCAGCGCTGGGCGCCGTGTCGTCCGGCCTGGGCGATCAGCTGGAGCCCGGCCGGCTCGCCTTCCTCTGGCTCAACGGCGTCCTGCTCTACGTCGCGCTCGGCGCGATCGGACTCGCCGCGTCCGTGTCGTTCGATCGCCTGGCGCCGGCCACGACGGCGGCGCTCGCGTTCATCGTCATCAGCTACGTCTTCGAGATCCTGGCCGAGCTCTGGCCCGACGCCCGCGACCTCGGTCCCTGGTCGGTCTTCCACTACCTCGACCCCCGGGCGATCCTGTCCGGGTCCGCGCGACCGGGCGATCTCGTCGTGCTGGCCTGCGCCGCCGCGGCCGCCGTCGTCTTCGCCCAGGCGGCCTTCCCCCGACGCGATCTGGCCGCGCCGAGCTGACCGGGGTCAATCAGCCCAGGCCACTCGCCAGACCCGCCAGAGAGCGGCCGGCTCGGACAGCGGGTCGCCGTGGACCAGGAAGAAGTCGGCCGGTCCACCCTCGCGGACGATGCCGGCGTCGGGCTCGCCGAGCAGCTCGCCCCCTCGCCAGGTCGCCGACGCCAGCGCCTCCCAAGGTTCGAGCCCGGCGGCGACCAGGGACTCGACCTCCCATGCCAGCTGGTCGGCCCGGGGGGAGCCGCCGCCGAAGTCCGTGCCCGCCGCGATCGACGCCCCGGCGGCCCTCGCGACGCCGACGCTCGCCTCCGCCTGAGCCAGGCGGTCGCGGATCGCCCGCGCGCCCTCCGGCGAGGCGAAGCGGGGGATCGTGGTCGTCGCCGCGAACGTGACCCGGGAGCGGAACACCGTGAGCGTCGACACGAGATACGTGCCCCGCGCGGCCATCTCCCGGCCGACGTCCTCGTCCAGCTCGAAGCCATGCTCGAGGGCGTCGACGCCGCCGGCGACCCCGACCCGGGCTCCCGCGATCCGTGTCGTATGGGCGGTGACCTTCGCGCGGCGCGCGTGGACCGCGCGCACGACACGCTCCACCTCCGCGGTCGACCAGGGCGCGGCCGCCGGATCGGGGCCATCGAGGTAGAGCTTGACGAGGTCCGCACCCTCGTCCAGCTGCCGCAGGGCGGCCGCGAGGAGCTCGTCGGCCGTCGCGACCTCGGCACACAGCGCCGCCGGGAGCGTCCCCGCCTTCGTCAGCCAGGTGCCGGCCGCCCGGAGGTGGGGATAGCCGGGCCGGCCGCGCCACCGGTCGCGGACGCCCAGGCTCAGGGCCCGGACCCTGCCGTCGACCGGGTCCGGTCCCACCGGCGCCCCGACGTCGCGAGCCCAGCGGACGCCCGCCCCGGTCAGGAGGCGTCCGTTGCGCTCCGCGTAGCCGATGAGGCGGTCCGGCGGATCGAGCCCGCGGTCGATCCAGTGGGCCCCGCCCG
>JAPVSP010000176.1:0-7748 GCA_047519685.1 Chloroflexota bacterium | reverse complement strand
GCGGCCGCCGTCGCCGAGCTCCATCGGCTCGGCCTGACGGTCGTCATGCTGACCGGTGACAACGCCACGACGGCACGCGCGATCGCGGTCGAGGCTGGCGTGGATCGGGTCGTGGCGGACGTCCGACCCGATGAGAAGGCCGCTCGGGTCCGCGCCCTCCAGGCTGAAGGCCAGGCCGTCGCGATGGTCGGCGACGGCGTCAACGACGCTCCGGCGCTGGCATCGGCGGACGTCGGGGTCGCCATCGGCACGGGGACCGACATCGCGATCGAGTCCGCGGCGGTGACCCTCATGAGTGGCGACCTCCGCGGCCTCGTGACCGCGATCGCCCTGTCGCGCTCGACGATGCGCAACATCAGGGAGAACCTGTTCTGGGCCTTCGCCTACAACGTCGTCCTCATCCCGGTCGCGATGGGGGTCCTGTATCCCTTCACCGGCCTCCTGCTCGACCCGATCCTGGCCGCGGCCGCGATGGCCCTGAGCTCGGTGACCGTCGTCTCGAACGCGCTTCGGCTGCGGCACTTCCGCGCCCCATCAGGGTTCGCCGGCGCTCCAGCGCGACTCATCGCCGACCTCTCGACCCGGTAGCGGGCTGGAAGGGGCCGCGCAGATGGATGTGACGAACAGGCCCCGGACTCCGATCTTCCTCGCCGCACTCGCGGGCATGGTCGTCGTGCTGGCGCTCGGCGTGCTCGCGCTGGCCCAGGCAACGAAGCCGCCCCGATCGGGGCTAGAGCGAGCGACCGCATGAGCGAGGGCGCCCCATCCATCCGAAGGAGCGAGCCGATCGACGAGGCCGAGGGCACCTTCACGCTCGACGTGTCCGACGGGCTCGAGCGACTCTGGCACGTCCTCGTCTCGATGCGCACGGGCCTCGTGCTGATCCTGGTCCTCACCCTCCTTTCGCTCATCGGCACGATGCTGATGCAGGCGCCCCCGGGGCTCGCGAGCGACCCGAGGGCATATGCCACCTGGCTCGACTCCCTCCGGCCCAGGTACGGCGGCTGGACGAACGTGTTCGACGCTCTTGGGTTCCTCTCGATCTTCAGCTCGATCTGGTTCAAGGGCACGATGACCCTGCTCATCGCGAGCGTCGTCGCCTGCGCGGTCAACCGCGCGCCCCGCCTCTGGAAGCAGGCGCGGCACCCCCGGGTGGGGATGACCGAGGCGTTCTTCTCGCACGCCCGCCTGCACGCGACGCTCGACGCCGCGTACGACCAGGAGGCGACGCTCGTGACGCTCGAGCGGGCCTTCCGGAGCCGGCACTACCGGACCGTCATCGAGCGCGAGGGCGAGACGACCCATCTCTTCGCCGACCGCTTCCGCTGGAGCCCGTTCGGGACCGTCATGGCTCATCTGAGCCTGATCGTCGTGCTCCTCGGCGTCCTCGTCGGGTCGGCATTCGGGTTTCGCGACACGGGGTTTGCGGCCCCGATCGGGACGAAGGTGGACGTCGGCTACGGCACCGGGTTGACGCTCGTGGCGAAGAGCTTCACCGATACCTACAGCACCGAGAACGGCGCGCCGTCGGACTACCAGAGCGACCTGGTCGTCTACCAGGGCGACAGGCAGGTCGCCGCGCAGACGATCCGGGTGAACGAGCCGCTGCGGGTCGGCGATGTCACCTTCTACCAGTCGTTCTTCGGCCCGTCGACGGCGATCCAGGTCCGCGACCCCTCGGGGCGGCTCATCTACGACGAGGGCGTGCCGCTGCTCTGGGCCTCGAAGGACGAGACCGAGCGGATCGGCCAGTTCACCCTCACGGACCGGGGCCTGCGCGTGTTCATCGCATCGGCCGCCTCGGGCAAGGTGAGCAGGTCGGTCAAGCCCGGGCAGGTCCAGGTCGAGCTCTACACGACCGGCAGCGACACCCCGGTCGACATCGAGGTGATCGACCAGGGCAAGCCGGCGACGATCGGTGGGCTCGACTTCACGTTCGTCCGCGAGCACCAGTTCACGGGCCTGATCGTAGCCAGGGATCCGGGCGTCCCGCTGGTCTGGGGCGGCTCGCTCCTCCTGGTCCTCGGCGTCTGCCTCGCCTTCTTCTTCCCGAATCGCCGAGCCTGGGCGCGCATCCGACGGCGCGAGGACGGCGGCTCCGTCGTCCAGCTCGGCTCGACGGTCCGCCATGACGTCGCCTTCGAGTCCGAGTTCCGGCGGTTCGTGCACGCCCTGACGGTCGACCTCGGCCAGATGGCCGGCTCGTGAAAGGGGTCGCCATGGATGCCCCGGACGCCGCGCTCCAGCCGGAAACGGCTCCCGGATCGCTCCGCGGCCGCCTCACGACGCTCGCGATCATGGTCGTGACCGGCGCCATCATCTTCGCCGTCGCGTACGTCACCAACCAGCCCGTGACGGTCACGGCGACCCTGCCCGACGGCACGGTGACCCAGATCACTGTCACGGGCACGGCGACCGGCGCCCCGCCGACGGTCGGCAGGACCGCGCCCGCCTTCCTCGCCCGGACGGTCGACGGAACGTTGTTCCGCCTCGCGGATCTCAAGGGGCAGGCCGTCTGGCTGACGTTCGGGGCGAGCTGGTGCCAGCCCTGCCGGGCCGAGAACCCGGACATCGTGGCGGCGTACGCCAGGTACAAGGACCAGGGCCTCGCGATCGTCCAGGTCTACATCGGCGAGGACGAGAGGACGGTGCTCGACTACACGAGCCGCGTCGGGATCACCTACACGAGGGTGCCCGACCCGACCCAGGGCCTCGCGGCGCAATACCGGATCCTCGGCATCCCGTCGCATTTCTTCATCGGCCGCGACGGCGTGCTGCGGGAGATCAGGATCGGGAGTCTGACGCCGCAGCTCATCGACGACACGGTGAACCGACTCCTGCGGTAGTCCCGCGATCAGGGCGACCTCCACGGAGGCTTCGCTGACGCACCTCGATCCGGTTCGACCGGAGGCGCCTCGTTTGGGCGGTCAGCCAGCCGGCTGCCCACGCTCCCATCCGATCAGGAGGGCTCCCGCCGACCCGAGCGCGACGAACGCGTAGAACGCCACGAAGACCCACGTGGCGACGCGATGCGGATCGAACAGCCCGAAGTGCACCGTGACCGCGACGAGCGCGAGCGCCGCGAAGACGGCGTAGACGCCGAGCGTCGGCTGGAGGTCGGACCTGTGGCGCGAGCGCAGCCCGAGGACCGACACCGGGATCGACGCGAGGAAGATCGAGCCCACCAGCCGGACGTTGACGACCGACAGCTTCCATGGCCAGAGGGCGGCGACCGACCCCGGCGCCACGAACATCGTGACCCCGACGGGCGTGACGGCCAGCAGGTGGATCGCGAGGAAGACGAGCAGGGCCCGCGGGACCGCCGACGACCCGCCCGCCCGCCGGCCGGCCTCGAGCGCGGCGAGCATGCCGGTGAGGGCGAGCGCGGTCAGCGCCAGCCCCACCGCGGCCAGGCGCGGGACCGCGACCTCCGAGGCCGGAGCGAGGAGGCCGGTGAGCGGCGCGAGCAGCAGCCCGCCGCCGGTGACCGCGTTCCGGACCAGCACGGCCGGGGTCCCCGCGCGCGCCGTCAGCGCGGCGCCGACGCCGACGCCGACGAACGACGCGCCGATGAACCGCGCGGCGAGCGGCGGGAGGGCCCACGGCCAGGACGGCCCGACCTCCGCCGGCCACCCGTACAGGGCCACGCCCGCCCCGACCAGGGCGAGGGCCTCGATCCACAGCGCCAGCGCGGTCAGCGGACCCATCCCGTCCCTCGGCTCATCTCACCCATCCCTCCACTCGAGGCGGCACTCGCACAGGGTCGCCGGGACGGCGCTCGGTGTCTATCCTGCCGCCCATGGACCTCGCCGGCCGGCGCCCCGAGCTGCACCGCCTGACCCTCCGGTTCCTCGATCCCTCGCTCGAACGCGAGTACCAGTCGACGGCGCACGAGGATGCCCTCGTGCCGTTCCGGGCGGCCGGGATCCTCGCGGTCGTCGTGTTCGGCATCGTGGCGGCCGTCTCGGTCTGGGTCGCTCCTGTCCCGCCGGAGCTCGCGGTGCCTGCCTGCGCGCTCATGGTCGCGGTCATCGCGATCGGCCTGGCGGTCGCCCCGCGGACGCGGACGCTCGACGAGCTGCAGGTCGTCGGCGCGGTGGAGAACATCGCCGCCGGCCTCGTCTCGGTCGCCGTCCCGGCCCTGGCCGACGACCTCGAGCGATTCGGGCCGCAGGCGGTCGGGTTCGCCGTCCTGTGGGCCTTCGTCGTCCTGCGCCTGCGCTTCGTCGCGGCCGTCGTCTCGGTGGCCGCCTACGTCCTCGCGTTCACGGTCCTGGAGGTCGCCGGGGAGCACCCGCTCGGGGTCGGCCTCGTCCTCGTCCCGCTCTACTCGGCGGTCGTCGCGCTCGCGGCCTCGGCGTACCTGCTGGAGCGCGGGGTCCGGCGGCAGTTCTTCGACCGCCTGGTCATCTCCGAGCAGCGCATGGCGATCGCGGAGGAGAAGGCGACGTCCGACCGGCTCCTCCTCAACATCCTGCCCGCGCCGATCGCCGATCGCCTCCGGAAGCAGGCCGAGCCGATCGCCGACGACTTCCCCGAGGCGACCGTCCTGTTCGCCGACCTCGTCGGGTTCACGCCGTTCGCCGAGGCGAGATCGCCGGAGGAGGTCGTGGCCTTCCTGGACGCGCTGTTCACCGCCTTCGACGAGCTGACCGAGCGGCACGGCCTCGAGAAGATCAAGACGATCGGCGACGCGTACATGGCGGTCGCCGGCGTGCCCATCCCGGCCGACGACCATGCCTCCCGTGCGCTGTCCATGGGCCTCGGCATGCTCGAGGCGGTCGCCCGGATGCGCGAGCGGACGGGCCTGCCGATCCACCTTCGCATCGGGATCCACAGCGGCCGGGTCGTCGCCGGCGTCATCGGCCGGCGGAAGTTCAGCTACGACCTCTGGGGCGACACGGTCAACCTCGCCAGCCGCCTGGAATCGAGCGGCCTCCCGGACCGGATCCAGGTGTCGGCCGCGACCCGAACCAGGCTCGACGGCCGGTTCCGGCTGCAGCGACGAGGCGAGGTGGAGATCAAGGGCAAGGGCCGGCTCGAGACGTGGCTGGTCGAGGTCCCCGCCGGGGAGGAGCCGTAGTCCACGGCGGACGGCCGGGCCGGTGCACGGGCGCACCGCGACATTGGATCGGATGCCGAAACCAGCGCGCAGATCCGTTGACGCGCGGGCTCGGATGGCCCATACATGCACGATCTGACGGGAGGCGATGAAGCGCGCGTCCCAGCATGCGGTCGCCACCTCATGCGCGCTGAGCCACTGGCGAGACCGGCCCGTCACGGACCGAGGGGGGCTCGGATGCGCGGTTCGTCCCGCCAGCGCACGCAGGTCGGCCTGCGCCTCCTCACGGTGCCGGCGCGGCTCGTTGTCGTGGCCGCCGTGGCGCTCCTCCTCCTGTTGTTCGGCGCCTCCCACTTCGCGCGTGGCGCGGGGCCCTTCACGGTATCCAAGACCGCCGACACCAACGATGGGGTCTGCGATGCCGATTGCAGTCTCCGCGAAG
The DNA here is from genome assembly GCA_047519685.1 of Chloroflexota bacterium. GTDB lineage: Bacteria > Chloroflexota > Limnocylindria > Limnocylindrales > CSP1-4 > JAPVSP01. The sequence continues at coordinate 2,244 of JAPVSP010000176.1, read as the reverse complement.
CGATCGGGGCGGCGACTGCTGCGGGCGGAGCCAGCACGATCGATCTCCCGCCGGGCACGTACCAGCTGACACTGGGCGAGCTGCTGACGGGCAGCACGTCCGGCACGAACATCACCCTCAATGGGACCGGGACGCCGGCCAACACGATCATCCAGCCGATCCAGCCCGGGACGTGCCCTGCCGCGCCGTCGACCTGCGTGCGGGCCTTCAACGTCGACTTTGCGTTCCACGGCAACATCACGTTCAGCATCAGCAACGTGAAGATCACCGGGGGCTCGGGCAGCACCGGGGGTGGCGGCGGTGCGATCCTCGATGGGGACGCGGGCGACGTCCTGAACGTGACGAACGTCGTCTTCGATGGCAACACCACCAGCGCCTTCAACGGCGGCGCGATCTCGTTCACGGGCGGCGGCACGCTGAGTGTCACGAACAGCACGTTCACGAACAACACGTCGCCCACGGGCAACGGCGGCGCGATCCACTTCTTGCAGACACAGGCCGGCGCGTTCAGCCTGACGAACTCGACGTTCTCGGGGAACAGCGCCACCGGCGGCGCGCTCGGCGGCCAGGGCGGAGCCATCAACGTCGGCTGCAACATCTGCAGCCCGTTCACGATCACGAACTCGACGTTCACGAACAACACGGCGGTCCGTGTTGGGTCATCCGGCGGCCAGGGTGGCGCGATCATGTTCGGATCCGGGACCCTCACCGCCAGCTTCAACAGGATCGTCGGGAACTCGGCCGCGGGCGGCGGCAGCGGCATCTATGACGGCGGCGGCACGGCGAGCGCCACGAACGACTGGTGGGGCTGCAACGGCGGACCCGGATCCGCCGGCTGCGACACCGCGGTCCAGGGGTCGGGCTCCCTCACGACCAGCCCGTACATCGTCCTGACGACCACGCCGAGCCCGGACCCGATCCAGGTCAATCAGACGACGACCCTGACCGCGAGCGTCCTCCAGAACTCGAGCGCGCAGGCGCTGACGACCGGGGAAGTCAGCACTCTCATCGGATTGCCGGTCACCTGGGGCAGCCCCGTCGGCGGATCGCTGTCCGCCACGCAGGGCACGATCCAATCCAACGGCACCGCGACCGCCACGTTCACCGCGAGCGCCGCCGGCACCGACCACGCCGATGTCACGCTCGACAATGGCACCGCGACCGCGAACATCGACGTGAACAAGGCCGGCACGACGACCTCGATCACCTCGGAGTCCCCGGACCCCTCCGTCACCGGACAGGCGGTGACGGTCGACTTCAACGTGATCTCGAGCACAGGTACCACGCCGACGGCTCCGACCGGGAGCGTGAAGGTCGGTGACGGGACCGACAGCTGCGTCGGCACTCTGGCCGCGGGCACCTGCTCGATCACGTTCACGAGCGCCGGCGCCAAGTCGCTGACGGCGACCTACCTCGGTGACGCGAACTTCAACGTGAGCAGCTCGACCCCGACGACGTCCCACACCGTCAACGCGGCAGACACCGCGACGACCATCACCTCGGACTCGCCGGATCCGTCGGTCGTGGGCCAGGCCGTCCCCGTCCAGTACGGCGTGACCGCCAACGCACCCGGCTCGGGGACCCCGACCGGCAACGTGACAGTGAGCGACGGGACCGTCTCCTGTACCGCATCCGTGGCCACCGGGAGCTGCTCGCTGACGTTCACGAGCGCCGGCGCGAAGAGCCTGACCGCGACGTACGCCGGCGACTCGAACTACAACGGCAGCACCTCGGCCGCCGAGCCGCATCAGGTGAACAAGGCCGACACGACGACGACGATCACCGCCGATGCCCCCGATCCCTCGAAGGGCGGGCAGGCCGTCACTGTCCAGTACTCCGTGACCGCCAACGCACCCGGCTCGGGCACCCCGGCCGGCAACGTCACGGTCAGCGATGGCGTCGATAGCTGCACGGGCACCGTCGCGGCCGGGCAGTGCGACATCACGCTGACGACCCTTGGGGCCCGGACGCTCGTCGCGACGTACGCCGGCGACTCGAACTTCAACGGCAGCACCTCGGCCGGCGAGCCGCACACGGTCACCGGGATCGCGACGACCACCACCATCACGAGCGACCTTCCCGACCCATCGGTCGTGGGAGAGTCGGTGACGGTCCAGTACACGGTGACGCCGCAGACTGGCTCGGGCACCCCGACCGGCAACGTGACGGTCAGCGACGGGACCGTCTCCTGCACCGGCACGGTCGCGGCCGGGAGCTGCTCGCTCACGTTCACGAGCGCGGGCG
>JAPVSP010000175.1:0-12519 GCA_047519685.1 Chloroflexota bacterium | reverse complement strand
CTCGCCAGCTCGTCGGCGTTCCCCGCCACGGCCGTCGGCCGGTCGCCGTACGGCAGCGCCTCGACCTGGTCGCGCCGCGTGACCCCGGTCAGCATGACCACGCAGCGAGCGCCCACGGCGTGGGCCGCCGGCAGGTCGGTGACCAGGCTGTCCCCGATGACGACCGCGTCGGCGGCCGAGCCGCCCACGGCCCCCGCCGCCAGCTCCAGCAGGAGTGGCTCGGGCTTGCCGATGGTGACCGGCGAGACGCCGGTCGTCGCCTCCACCGCGGCGACGATCGAGCCGGCACCGGGTCGGACCCCGCGCTCCATCGGGTAGACCGGGTCGCGGTTCGTCGCGATGAAGCGGGCGCCGGCCCGGATCGCGTCGGCGGCGACGGCGAGGCGGAGGTACGTCAGCTGCGGATCGAGGCCGACGACGACCGCGCCCGGGCGGCCGGCCGCGGCCGCCCCGTCGATGCCCTCCTGGGCCACCCGGGTCGCGGCGTGGCCAGCCGTCACGACCTCGAGCCCGACGTCGCGCAGCTCGCGCTCGAGCCCGCCCGCGCCGAGCGCGAGGACCCGGCGCACCTCGGGGAGCCGATCGACGAGATACCGCGCGGTCGCCCGTGCCGAGGTGACGATCCGCTCCGGGTCCACCGGCGCGCCCATCTCGCGCAGCCGGCCGACGTAGTCGGCGCGGTAGTGCATGGAGTTGTTGGTGACGTAGACGACGTCGTCGCCGGCATCGGCCCGGGCGGCCAGGACCGCCGCGACGCCGGGAACAGGCGCGTTCCCGCGGTACACGACGCCGTCGAGATCGACGAGGAGGAGCATGGCCGAAGCCTACCGGGTGCGATGATGGCCGCGTGACACGCCCCAGACGAGCCGGACCGGCCGGCATGCGGCCCGCGGGTCCCTCTCGGCGCGGCCCACTGGCCGGCGCCCGGCCGCTGCCGCCCGACCTCGCCGGAGCGGCGCGCTCCGGTGCCTCGGCCCGGCCCGGCGCCCGCGGCGACCCGCTCGTGGGCGTCTCACGCCTCCTCGTCGACGCGACCAACCTCCTCCATGCCCTCCGACGGGGCGCGCCTCAGCCCCCGGCCGCCCTCATCGGTCGCCTCCGGGCGGTCATCCCGGCGGCGGTCGTGATCGAGCTGGTATTCGACGGGCCGCCGGAGCCGTGGTCGCGCGGGCGGATCGCCGGTGGGCTGACCGTCCGTTACGGCGGCACCCGCTCGGCGGACGCCGTGCTCCTCGGTCTGGTCGAGGCGGCCGGGCCGCCGGCGCCGGGGAGCGACCCCGCGATCCTCGTCGTCAGCGACGATGCCGAGCTCCGGCGGGCCCTCCGCGAGCGCGGCGCGGCGACGGCCCGGGCGGCATGGCTCATCGGACGGCTCGAGCGGAGCTCCCTGGCGTCGCCGTCGGTCGGTCGGCGGCGCCCGCCCGCGGGGTCGTCCGCACCCGACCGCGACGGGACCGAGGAGCGGCCCGGCTGGCACCCCGGCCGCGGTGCGACGGTCAAGCGAGGCAACGCCCGTCGAGCGCCGAAGCGCGGCCGGCCGGCTTCCGACGCGTAGGCCGGGCACGAAGGATCCCGGGGACCGGCACCGGCCCGGGCGATCGCACCTCCTCGCGTGGCGCGTCGCCGACGGAGGGTGACGACCCGCGTCCGGACACCGGACGGGTCCGGCCGATAGAATGCGCCGGTGGTCGACGCGCTGAACCAGCTCTGGGACGCGATCCTCAAGGTCACCGAGCCGCTCGTCCTCCCCGACTGGGGGTCGCTGGTGAACCTGCTGCCCGTGCTCGTGCTCATCGGGGTCGTCGGGCCCCTGCTCACGCTCCTCCTCGCCGGCTGGTTCGTCTACGTGGTCCGACGGCCGCGAGGGCGGGTCAGGCTCGACGAGGGCCCGCGGCCGGCGGAGCTGGACCAGCTCGGCGCCCCGGTCTTCCCGCCCGGCGAGCCCTACTGCCTCCGTCACGCGGTCATCTACCCGCCCGGCGCCACCCGCTGCGAGGTGGACGGCGAGCTCCTCGCGGTCGTGTGCCCGATGTGCGAGCTCGGCCGGGAGGCTGAGATCGACACCTGCGGGAACTGCGGCCTCGTCCTCAAGGTCGTGCCGAGGGCCCGCGCACTCCGACCCTCCGGGCCGCCAGCGGGCGGTGCCGCGATCGCCTGACGAGGCCGCGAGCGGCGATCCGCACGAGCCCCCCGACCAGCGTCCCCCCGCACGGAGCCCGCCCCAGCGTATGGACCTCGCGATCCTCTCCCAGGCATCGTTCAGCCTCGGCGTCATCCTCCTGATCCTCGGCTTCGCGGCCCATGTCGGCCACGCCGTCCTGCTCGCGAACGGGCGCCAGGCCCTGCGCGCCCTGGCCCCGGCCCGCTCGCCCGCCTACGCTGCCGTCGCGACCGGCAGCTTCGTCGCGGCGACGACCCGCGTCGGCAGGCGAGCGGACGCCTCGGCCGCACCGAGTCCCCTGTCCGGCGCCGCCGTCGGCCTGACGGTCGCAGCGTGCGCGCTGCTGGGCGCGGCGGTGCTCCTGCGGGCCGTCCTGGTCGGTCGCGGACCGTGGGGCAACCTCTACGAGTTCAGTGTCGCGTTCGCGTTCAGCATCACCGGCGGCTACCTCTTCCTCCAGCGCCGCTACCCGATCCGCTCGATCGGGTTCGTGCCGGTCGGCGTCGCTGTCGGCCTGGCGCTGTACGCGGCGAGCCTGCCGTCGGAGATCAAGCCACTCGTCCCGGCGCTCCAGAACGCACCGCTGCTGACGATCCACGTCGGGATGGCCGTGCTCGCGTACGGGATCTTCGCGACCAGCTTCGGGGCCGGCGTCGGCTACCTCATCCAGGGCCCGACCGACCGGTTCGCCTGGCTGCCGTCGCACCGGGTCCTCGATGCGGTCGCCCATCGTGCGGTGATCATCGGGTTCCCCATCTTCGCCACGATGATCATCCTGGGCTCGTGGTGGGCGTCGATCGCCTGGTCGCGCTACTGGGGCTGGGATCCCAAGGAGACCTCGGCGCTCGTCACCTGGCTCATCTACGCCGTCTACCTGCACGCCCGCAACCGGCGGACGTGGGCGGGCCGCCCCGCAGCGCTCCTCCTGGTCATCGGCTTCGGGATGGTCCTGGTGACCTATTCGGGCAGCCTCTGGTTCAACGGGCTGCACGCCTACAGCGGCCTGTAGCCGGGATCGACCGCCTCTCGACAGGTTAGAACGTACGTTCTATCATCGTCCTGCCCGGGACGCTCGCGCCAGGTCGACGTCCTGTGGACAGAAGGGTGGATAAGCCGGCCCGGAACGTGGACGACTGGGCCTCGAACGTCGATACGGCGTGGACGACCCATCCCCAACATGTAGCGGTGTGGTGGTCGATCGGACCACAACATCTTGTGTTCTGGGCCTTGACGACCGGCCTTCGGCATCGTATCGTGCCCTGGTCGCTCGATCGACCCGAGCCCACGCAGGTCGGCCCCCGGATCCATCCCATCCGGCCCGGACCATGCCCCGACGAGGGGGCCGGCGAGCGACCGACCGGACCGCCGCGCAGCTACGAGGGGCGGGTCGACCGGCCGAAGACGAGCGAGAGCGGTCACCGATCGCGGGACCGATCGGAGGAGGAGAGGCGATGGCCCGAGTGGCAGCCGACGTCGCGGCGACGACGGCCAAGTCCAGCACCCGCACGACCCGGGCCACGTCGAGCCGGAGCCGGAAGCTCGGCGGCCCCTGGGGCGCCAGCTTCACCGGCGAGGGGGTCAAGGGCCTCCGGTTCGAGCGACGCTGGACGCGCCCCGGCGTCCATCCCTACGACGAGATCAACTGGGAGCTGCGCACCGCCAGCATCTCGAGCGAATCGGGCAAGACGGTCTTCGAGCAGAACGACGTCGAGGTCCCCACGTTCTGGAGCCAGCTCGCGACGAACGTCGTCGTCAGCAAGTACTTCCGCGGCCACGTCGGGACGCCGGAGCGCGAGCGCTCGGTCAGGCAGCTCATCGACCGGGTCGTCACCACGATCGGCGCGTGGGCAGAGACCCATCGCTACTTCGCCACGGACGACGACCTGGCGACCTTCAAGGCCGAGCTGACGCACCTGCTCGTCCACCAGAAGATGAGCTTCAACTCGCCCGTCTGGTTCAACGTGGGGATCGAGCCGAAGCCCCAGTGCTCGGCCTGCTTCATCAACTCCGTCCAGGATTCCATGAGCTCGATCATGGACCTCGCCAAGACCGAGGCGATGCTCTTCAAGTTCGGCTCCGGCGCCGGCAGCAACCTGTCGCCCATCCGCTCGAGCCGGGAGCGCATGTCCGGCGGCGGCACCGCCTCGGGCCCGGTCAGCTTCATGAAGGGCTACGACGCGTTCGCCGGGGTCGTGAAGAGCGGCGGCAAGACCCGCCGGGCGGCGAAGATGGTCATCCTCGACGCCGACCACCCGGACATCCTCGACTTCATCGACTCGAAGCTGAACGAGGAGAAGAAGGCCTGGGCCCTCATCGAGGCGGGCTACGACCCGAGCTTCACCGGTGAGGCGTACGGCTCGGTCTTCTTCCAGAACGCGAACCACTCCGTCCGCGTCACCGACGACTTCATGAAGGCGGTCGTCGACGATCGGGACTGGACGACCCATGCGGTCGTGACCGGCGAGCCGATGGGCACGTACCAGGCCCGCGACATCTTCCGCCGCATGGCGGACGCGGCCTGGGTCTGCGGCGACCCGGGCATCCAGTACGACACGACGATCAACGACTGGCACACCTCGGCGAACACGGACCGGATCTACGCCTCCAACCCGTGCTCCGAGTACATGTTCCTGAACGACACCGCGTGCAACCTCGCCTCGCTGAACCTCATGAAGTTCGTCCGCGAGGACGGCGAGTTCGACGTCGACGCCTTCCGCTTCGCGGCCCGCCTGACGATCACGGCCCAGGAGATCCTCGTCGACAACGCGAGCTACCCGACGCCGCAGATCGAGGAGAACAGCCACAGGTTCCGCCCGCTCGGGCTCGGCTACGCCAACCTCGGCGCCCTGCTCATGAGCCGCGGCCTGGCCTACGACTCGGACGAGGGCCGCGACTTCGCCGCCGGCGTCACCGCGGTCATGCACGGCGAGGCGTACAAGCAGTCGGCGATCATCGCCCGCGACCACGGCGGCCCGTTCGTCATGTACGACGAGAACCGCGCGCCGTTCCTGCGGGTCATCAACAAGCACCGCGACGCGGCGTACCGGATCCCGACCGCCGGCGTCCCGGCGGACCTGCAGACGGCCGCCCGGCGGGCCTTCGACGAGGCGTTCGAGCTGGGCGAGAAGCACGGCTTCCGGAACGCCCAGGTCACCGTCCTCGCGCCCACCGGGACGATCGCGTTCATGATGGATTGCGACACGACCGGGATCGAGCCCGACATCGCCCTCATCAAGTACAAGAAGCTCGTCGGCGAGGGCTTCCTGAAGATCGTCAACAACACCGTCCCGGTCGCCCTGCGCCGCCTCGGCTACGGGCCCGAGCAGGTCGAGGAGATCGTCCGCTACATCAACGAGCGCGAGACGATCGAGGGCGCCCCGGGCCTGCGGCCCGAGCACCTGGCGGTCTTCGATTGCGCCTTCAAGCCGGTCAACGGCAGGCGCTCCATCCACTACATGGGCCACGTCCGGATGATGGCCGCGGTCCAGCCGTTCCTCTCGGGCGCCATCAGCAAGACGGTCAACATGCCCGAGTCGGCGACGCCACAGGAGATCGAGCAGGTCTACCTCGAGGGCTGGAGGCTCGGCCTCAAGGCGATCGCGATCTACCGCGACGGCAGCAAGAAGAGCCAGCCGCTCTCGACCGGCAGGAAGAAGGACGAGGGCATCGAGTCGCAGACGATCGCCGAGCTGAAGGCGCAGCTGGCGGCCGCCCAGGTCGAGGCGGCCAAGCCGCACCGCCACCGGCTGCCGGCCGAGCGGATGGCGATCACGCACAAGTTCGACATCGCCGGCCACGAGGGCTACATCACCGTCGGCCTCTATCCGGACGGACAGCCCGGCGAGATCTTCCTGAAGATGGCCAAGGAGGGCTCGACCGTCTCGGGCCTGATGGATACGTTCGCCACGTCCGTCAGCCTGGCCCTCCAGTACGGCGTGCCGCTGCGCGACCTGGTGAACAAGTTCGCCCACGTCCGGTTCGAGCCGTCCGGCTTCACCGGCAACCAGGAGATCCCGATCGCCAAGTCGATCGTGGACTACATCTTCCGATGGCTCGGCTCGCGGTTCCTGAGCGCGGACGACAAGGCGAACCTGGGGCTGATCGACCGCTCCCAGGTCGTCGACCAGGTGCCCGCGCCGTTCGCGCCGGCCGCCGCCGTGGCGCCGAAGGCCGAGGAAGGCCCCTCCTCGATCGACGAGGCGGTGACCCCGGCATCGTCGGCGCCGGCGCCCGAGCCGCCCGCCGAGACCCCGAGGGCGACGGCCGTGGCCGTGCCCGCGGCCGAGACGCCCCCGCCCGGGGCCGAGCTGGCCGTGATCGCGGCGAACGGCCACTCGACCGGGCACGCGGCGAACGGCAACGGGAAGACGACCAACGGCAACGGCGGCGCGCCGGTGACCCTGAACCTCGGCGGCTCGAAGGTCAGCTTCCAGGCCCAGGCCGACGCCCCGTCCTGCGCCGAATGCGGCTCGATCATGGTCCGCAACGGCAGCTGCTACAAGTGCCTCAACTGCGGCAGCACGAGCGGCTGCAGCTGAGCCACGGGCGGGGGCCGACCCGCCCCCGACACGAGGCTCGCGAACCCGCCGGCCGGTCCCGCGAGTTCGCGCGGTCCGCGGGACCCCGGGCCGACCTGCGATGTGCCGGCGGCGCCCACGCTGGCGGTCCGGCCCAACGTCACGCGACGGCGGCCCGGCGCTTCCCGACCACCCGAGGACGGGTCGCGGTCGAGAGCCGCGCCACGACCGCCGGCACCTCGTCGGCTGGAACGGCTCGGGAGAACAGGAACCCCTGTCCGTAGTCGCAGCCGAGCGCCCGCAGCCGGTCGCGCTGCGACGCCGTCTCGATCCCCTCGGCGACGATCTTCAGCCCGAGCGTCTTGCCGAGCGCCACGATCGCGTGGGCGAAGGCCCACTCGTCGGACTCGCTGCCACCCTCCACGACGAACTCCCGCGCCACCTTGAGGATGTCGACCGGGAACTGCCGAAGCCAGCGGAGGGACGAGTAGCCCGTCCCGAAGTCATCGATCGCGATCCGGACCCCATGCTGGCGGAGGGTCTGGAGCTTCCCGATGGTCGCGTCGATGTCCCGGAACATCGCCGACTCGGTCATCTCGAGCACGAGCTGACGAGGATCGACCCCCGACGCGTCGAGGGTCCTCAGCACGCCCTCGATGAAGTCGGGCCGGTAGACCTCGTGCGGCGAGAGGTTGACGCTGATCGTGAGGGGCCCGAACTCGCGACGCCCGCGCCAGGCGACGATCTGGTCGCACGCGGTGCGGAGCACGAAGCGTCCGAGCTCGACGACCGCGCCACTCTCCTCCGCCAGCGGGACGAACAGCTCGGGAGACAGCGCCCCTCGCGTGGGGTGCGTCCACCGGACGAGTGCCTCGAAGCCCAGGACGCCGCCGCCCCCGAGGGCGACCAGGGGCTGGTAGTGGACCTCGAGCTCCTGCCGGAGGAGGGCCGCGGAGAGGTCGGTGATGAGCTCGTGGCGCTCGATCACGGCCCGGTGCATGACCGGGTCCCAGACGGCCAGCTGTCCCTTGCCGCGGGCCTTCGCCGCGTACATCGCGACGTCGGCGTTGCGGAGGATCTCGTCCGCACGCTCCCCGGGGTGGGCGACGGCTGCGCCCATGCTCGCGGTGACCGGGAACTCGTGGGCCCCCAGCCGGAACGGAAGACGCAGGGCGGCGGCGACGCGGTCGGCGATGCGTTTGGCGTCCGCCTCGCCGCTGCCGTCGTACAGGAGTACCGCGAACTCGTCACCTCCGAAGCGCGCCGCGAGGTCGCCCGAACGCACGGATGCCTGGACCCGCTCGGCGACGCCCTGCAGAAGCCGGTCCCCGAACGCGTGGCCCACCGTGTCGTTGACGACCTTGAAGTCATCCAGGTCCAGGAACAGGACGATCGGCAGACGGGTCCCACGTGCCGGCGCCTCGGCGAGCTTGGCCTCGAGCGCCTGGAGGAACATCACCCGGTTCGGGAGCCCCGTCAGTGGGTCGTGATAGGCCTGGTGTCGCAGCTCGTCCCTGAGGCGTGAGAGCTCCGCCAGCGATTGCTCGAGCTGGCCGTTCTCGAGGGCGACGGCCGCCTGGTTCGCCACGGTCTCGAGCATCTGGAGCTCGTCCGACGAGTAGTCGTCGGCGTCGCCGCTGCGGTCCGCGACGAGCATCGCACCCAGGAGCGACGACTCGCCCGGGAGCGGACTGACCATCGCGAACCGGAAGAGGCGCTGCCCGCCGGACGGGAGATCGGCGCCGGGGACGTAGATGAACGGCCGCGGCGACCTGGCGAGCCGACCCAGGATCTCCACCCGCTCCGGTGCCGGCACCATCACCTCCGTCAGCTCGCCCGGCCCGGCCGACGTCCGGAGCGGCAGCGTGTCGGGCCCACCGGCCAGGATGATCTCGGCCCGGTCCGAGTGGAACATGATCCGGGCATGCTCAAGGAGCGCGACGATCGCCGACTCCAGCTCGGCCGACCGCTGGAAGATCCGGCTCGACTCGTAGAGCAGCTCCAGGCTGTCGTGCTTCTGGCGCTCGGAGAGGTACGCGCGGTACGCGACGAACAGGGTGGCGAGCGGCACGCCGGCGAGCCAGACGGCCATCGGGTCGATCCAGAGGATGTCGACGACGAGCAAGGCGAGGCTCGTGTTCGTGACCGCGAACATCGAGCCGACCTGGAGCATCTGGGGCAGTCGCTGGAACTGCGGCGCCCCGCCCGACAGCGTGATGACCGCCGCGACCGAGAAGCACTCGACGAAGGTCCTGGTCAGCATCGCCCCGAACGCGGCGAGCCAATCGTCGGGACCGAGCGTGCCGTCCAGCCTGACGATCCCGTGGAACACCGCGAGGCTGAGCACCGAGCCCAGCACGAAGTGGCTGAGGTTGAAGAGGATCTTCGCGGGCGGCTGGCGCGCGATGACGAGAGCGGCGGTGGCGCCCGCCACGAGCCCGAGCACGTAGAACGACGGATCGACGAAGAAGAGGCCGAGCACGGCGGGGACCTCGCTGAGGGTCAGCGCGTGCGTCTCTCGGCGGAAGTGGACCTCGATGACGCGTGACTCGGCGATGAAGTAGAGCAGCGCGAAGATCGGCCACGGGATGTCGAGCGGCGCGGCGGCCGGCCGGAGCATCGCCTTGAGAAGGCCCGCGCCGACGATCCCCGCGAGGGCGAGCAGGGCCGAGAACAGGAGGACCCGGATGCGCGGCGACGGCCCGGACCATCGGGAGGCGGCGTCGGAGGCAGCCACACGGCCCGGATCCATCGGGGCCGCGTCTCTCGCCAGTCGCCTGGCGAGGAGGCCGAGGACGCCCGTCATGCTCGCATCCCCTCGCTCGCTGCCGGCGCGACGCGGTCCCCACGCAGCATCGCCACGACGATCACGGTGACGATGCCGAGGCCGATCAGGACGTCGCCGACGCTGAACACGTTCGCGAACGGCAGGCCGCTCGGGATGGCGAACCGGTCGACGAGCGGGGCGAGGACCGGTCGGGCGAGAGGGAGGCTGTTGGAGTAGCCCACCGAAGCCGCGCGCCCGGCTGCGGCGGCCGCTTCTGGAACGACGGGCATGTACCCGCCGTTCGCGACGATCGCGGCGAGGTTGGCGAGGCCCCCCGCGACGACGAGGGCGAGCCCGGGCGCCACTCGGATGTTCCGGACCACGACGACGAGCACGAGCAGCGTCGAGGCGACGTAGAGCGGCGGCCCCAGGGACCCGATCGCGGCGGTGACGGCGGGCGAGAACAGGAGGACCTGTGCCAGCAGCCCCGCCATCGCCAACCACGGCCAATGGAACGAGACGGCAAGCCCCCGAAGGCGTCCGCCGAGCACGAGCCCGATGACCAGGCCGGCGACGAGGCCGTAGATCATGAACATCGGTCAGGCCGCCTCGCGTGCGACGTCGGGCGGGGCCGTCGGGGCCGGGAGGGACCGACCGGACGGCGACTCGACGGGCGTCACCAGGACGCTGCGCACCGGCCAGGCGAGGACGTACGGGACGCTCGCCACGCCGACGACGGCCGCGAGCCACATGACCGCCGGGACGCCGATCGCGGCACCGACGATGCCGCTGAGCAGGGCGCCGACGGGCGCCGTGCCCCAGTCGATCGCGCGGAACGCGGCTGCCACCCTGGCCTGCAGTGCCAGCGGGCTGCGCGCCTGGCGAACGGTGACGAGCATGACGTTGTACAGCGGCGACGACAGCGCGCCGAGGAAGCGGCCGAACACGAGAAGCGGGAAGCCCAGGAGCGCCCCGGACGACGCGACCGCAACGAGCGCGATCGCCCCGAGCAGCGCGGCCACGACCAGGACCCTCCCCGAGCCGAGCCGTCGCTCGAGCCGGCCGACCGTGAGAGCGCCGACGAGGAACCCGACGTTCCCGAGTGCCAGCATGAGGCCATAGGCCGCGGCGGTGATGGCGAGGTCGTGCGTCGCGAACAGCACGAGCTGTGCCAGCATCATCCCCGTCGCCAGATTGAAGACCGCGGTCGCGGTCACGAGCGAGCGCAGGACCGGGTCGCGCCAGACATGCCTGACCCCGTCGGAGATCGCCCTCCAGCCGGGATCCGGACCGTCGTGCATGGCGGCATCGGCGCGAGGCGGCCGGCGGGGATAGCCGATCGCGACCGCGGACAGGACGTACGAGACCGAGTCCAACCCGACCGCGAACATCGCGCCCGCGCCCTGGACCACGATCCCGGCGATCCCAGGGCCGGCGATCCGAGCGCCCGCGTCGCTGATCTCGAGGCGCTGGTTCCCGCGGACGAGCTGCTCCGTCGGCAGGACCTCGGGCAGGTAGGCCTGCTGCGCGACGGTGAAGACGGCGCCGAGGCCGCCGACGACGGCGGCGACGACCGTGAGCAGCGCCAACGAGGCGAGGCCCATCGCGAGCGCGGCGACGAGCACGCCCATCGCGATCGCCCGACCGATGTCGGAGGCGATCATCAGCCGCCTCCGGTCCACCCGGTCGGCAAGGAGGCCCGCGGGCAGCGCGACGATGACGTAGGGCGCCGTCTCGAGCGCGGCGAGGATGGCGACCTGGGCGGGCCCGGCGCCGAGCGCGAACACCGCGACGAGCGGGATCGCCACGAGGCTGACCTGGCTCCCGAGGCTCGAGACCGTCTGTCCGAGCCAGAGACCGGCGAAGGCCGACGATCGGAGCGACCGGATGCGGTCGGTCCAGGCCGCTCGACCGGCGGGAGTGGCGTGCACGAGATTGACCCCTCTAGGCGCGCCACCGCCCCCGGCAGGAGGCGCGACCAGAGGAGACAACGACGGCGACCGCGGAACCATCGCGCGTTGGTACCGCCAGGGCCCCTGACCGTCGTTTCGAACCGTCGCCTTCGGGCCCCAGGGCTGCGGTGCGTCACTGCACAGCCGGCAAGTACCCCTCCCGGGCGTACCGTCGGCAGACTAGTCGGCGCCCGGGTCGGGGCCGACCCTTCGGGCGAGGTGAGATGCACCTTGCATCCCACGGCCGTCCAGGGCAAACCCGTCGTGAGACGGGGACGCAAAGCCAGGGATCTCACACGTGACGTCGAGACCGCCCGGCTGCCGACCGAGGGAGCCCACATCCCTCCATAGGAGGTACGGGAACGTGAAGGCGAACCTGGCGCGCTTCACCATGGCACTGGCGCTGCTCGCGTCCATCGCCATGACCGTGGGCGCGGGGACGCGCTGGTGATGAAGATGAGCGGCAAGCTCGATCTCCTTCGCCTGCGGGCACTCCTCGCTCTATCTGCTCTGGCCAGCCTGGCGCTCGTCCTCGAGGCCGGACGCCGCTGGTAAGCCGGGCAGCCGCCCTGATCGGATCGAGCGATCGCTCCATGCGGTCGCTCGATCCATGTCTGGCTCCCACAGGTGCCCGAGCGACCGCGGGCTGACCCGCCGTCTCCCCGCTTGTCACGTGGCACGTCCTGACGACCACGGAAGCGGGGAGCGACGGCTCCCTCCCGAGCGGGCGCCCATGTCCCTGGCAGGCACCGGCCGGCCGGTCCGATGCGACCCGCCCGGCCCGACGCGCCCTGGCCCGCCGGGACACCTCCGGACATGACGGTTGGCCCTCGCCTTGGCGGGCGGCACGGGCGATGCTCGGGTGGCGCGACCGGCGCCGTTGCCGGAGCGCATGTCCGGCGGGCAAGGAGGTGCCGCATGCTCGCGAAGGTCGGCGACCGCATCGTGGTGGAGTCGGAGAAGGTGGGCCAGCCGTCCCGCGAGGGCGAGATCCTCGAGGTCATCGAGGCGCCCTACGGCACTCGCTACCGCGTCCGCTGGGAGGACGGGCACGAGAGCACCTTCCGGCCGAGCGCCGGGAGCGCCCGGATCATCGCCGCTCCACGTCGCCGGCGCGGCTAG
>JAPVSP010000174.1:0-3768 GCA_047519685.1 Chloroflexota bacterium | reverse complement strand
TGGCGAAGCCGATCCCGGGCGTCGGCTTGCCGCCCAGCAGCTCCACCAACCTGTCGTAGCGGCCACCGCCGCCAAGCGCCTGCTGCTGCCCCTCGGCGCCGCGTCGGTAGTACTCGAAGGCGGTCCGCGTGTAGTAGTCGAGCCCGCGGACGAGGGCCGGCTCGATGCGGTACGGCACCTCGAGCGCCTCGAGATGGCCGCGCACGGACGCGAAGTGCTCGGCGCACGGCCGGCACAGGTGGTCGGTCATCCGCGGCGCCTTCGCGTTGACGACCGTCATCGCCGGGTCCTTCGAGTCGAGCAGCCGCAGCGGGTTCGTCACCAGCCGGCGGCGCTCGGGATCGGGCAGCTCGGCGTCGTGCCTGCGGTAGTGCGCGACGAGGGCCTCGAGGTACGCGGGGCGGCAGGCGGGGTCGCCGATCGAGTTCAGCAGGACCTGGACATCGGGCAGCCCGGCGTCCCGGTAGAAGCGGTTCCCGAGCTCGATGATCTCGGCGTCCACCGCCGGCCCCGGGTCGCCGATCGCCTCGACGTCCCACTGGCGGAACTGGCGGTATCGCCCGGCCTGGGGCCGGTCGTAGCGGAACATCGGCCCGACGATCGTCAGCTTCACGGGCTGCGGCCAGGTCTGCATCCCGTGCTGGACGTAGGCTCGGACCGCGCTCGCCGTCTCCTCCGGCCGGAGCGCCCATGCCTCGCCCTCATCGCTCCGGGGGGCGAGGCGGAACAGCTCCTTCTCGACGATGTCGGTCGTCTCCCCCACCCCGCGCTCGAAGACCGCCGACTGCTCGAAGATCGGGGTCTCGATCTCCCGATAGCCATATCGGGCGGCGAGCTCGGCGGCGAGCCGCTCGACCCTCGTCCAGGTCGCCCGTTCGGCGGGGAGGAGGTCACGGGTGCCGCGAGGCGCGCGGTACGTGGGCATGGCGCCGAGTCTAGCGGGCCGGCGTCCCGGCGGCCGGGCGGGGCCTCGGGCGCCTCGCACCGGCCCGCCGCCCCTGGGGCATCGGCGCGACCCGGCTCAGGGGGCTCCCCCGATCAGGGCGACCGCCAGGTAGCCGACGACGGTCACCCCGAAGGCGAGGAGGGTCCGGACCGCGAGCGGCCAGGGGCGCCGGACGACCGCCAGGTCGACCCCCACGCCGATGCCCCCGGTGAGGCCGCCGAGGGCGGCCCCGCCGACACTGCCGAGCGACACGCCGAGCGTCACGACGGCCAGCGGCAACAGGACCAGGAACGTCTCCCAGAGCGTGAGCCGCCGTTCGATCGGGTACTCCCGGCCCTCGAAGACCGCCCGCAACCCCAGGAACGCCCCGCCGAGCCGGAGTGGCCGCTCCGACCCGTCGGCCATCGGGATGGCGAAGAACGGCCGGCCGCGCTCGCGCCGGGCGGGCACCGGTCGGCCGTCCACGTAGACCCGCGGCCCCCGGAAGATGTCGGGCTCGACCTCGATCTCCGGGCTGCCCACGACGTCCGGGCGGAAGGCGCGCCTCATCGTGGTCGTCGCGGCGCCGGCGTGGCGAGCACCGGCCTCAGTTCAGGTCGCGCTGGACGTTGAGGACGTCGCGAAGCTGTTCGATCCGACTCATGACCTTCGCGAGCTGGGCGACCGAAGCGACCTGGAGGGTCGCCGCGACGATCGCCGTATGGTCGGCGGTCACGCTCACCGCGGCGGAGATGATGTTGACCTTGTGCTCCGCCACCACCTGGGTGATGTCGTGGAGCAGACCGGGCCGATCGTAGGCCTCGACCCGGATCGCGATCGGGTAGGTCTGCGTCGGGGCCGACTCCCACTCGACGTCGATGAGCCGGCTCACCTCACGCTCATTGATGACCGTGGGGCAGGTCCGGAGGTGGACCGTGATCCCCTTGCCCCGGGTGATGAAGCCCACGATCGGGTCGCCCGGGATCGGGTGGCAGCACTTGGCGAAGCGGACGAGGAGGTCCCCGACCCCCTTGACCCGCACCCCGCCGCTGCGCGTCGGAAGGGGCGGCGGGCTGGTCGGCGGCAGCGCCAGCTCGGCGTCGTCGAGGACGCCCAGGCGGGTGACGACCTGCTGGGCGGACAGGGCCCCGTAGCCGACCGCGGCGTAGAAGTCCTCGAGATTGTCGAGGTTGTAGCTCTTCGCCACCTCGGCGATGCGATCGAGGCCGATCCCGGCGATCGTCGTCCGAGCCAGTCGCCGCAGCTCGCGCTCGAGCGACTCTCGCCCGTGGACGATGTTCTCGTCGCGATCCTTGCGCTTGAACCATTGCCGGATCTTCTCCCGCGCGTGGGACGTCCGGACGATGTTCATCCAGTCGCGCGAGGGCCCGTGCTCCGCCTTCGTCGTGACGATCTCGACGATGTCACCGTTCTTCAGGCGGTAGTCGAGCGGGACGAGCCGGTTGTTGACCTTCGCGCCGATGGTCCTGTGACCGACGTCGGTGTGGATCCGATAGGCGAAGTCGAGGGGCGTGGCGCCCGCCGGCAGGTCCTTGATGTCGCCCTTCGGGGTGAAGACGAAGACCTGGTCCTGGAAGATGTCGAGCTTGATCCCCTCGACGAACTCGGACGCGTCGGAGACGTCGCGCTGCCAATCCATGAGCTGCCGGAGCCAGGCGAGCTTGGCGTCATAGGCCCGATCGGACTTGGAGCCTTCCTTGTACCGCCAGTGGGCGGCGATGCCGACCTCGGACACCTGGTGCATCTTGTGGGTCCGGATCTGGATCTCGAGCGGCTTGCCGTCGAGGGCGATGACGGCGGTGTGGAGGCTCTGGTAGAGGTTGTTCTTGGGGACGGCGATGTAGTCGTCGAACTGGCCGGGGA
This sequence comes from Chloroflexota bacterium, assembly GCA_047519685.1. Classification (GTDB taxonomy): domain Bacteria; phylum Chloroflexota; class Limnocylindria; order Limnocylindrales; family CSP1-4; genus JAPVSP01. The sequence continues at coordinate 959 of JAPVSP010000174.1, read as the reverse complement.
TGGGCCGCCAGAGCGAGTGGACGACCCCGAGGGCCGCGTAGCAGTCGCGGACCTCTTCGACGAGGATGCGGATCGCGTAGACGTCGTAGATCTCGCCGAACTCCGCGCCCTTGCGGAGCATCTTCTTCCAGATCGAGTACAGGTGCTTCGGGCGACCCTGGAGCTCGGCGTGGATGCCAGCCGCCTCAAGGACCGACCCAAGCTCCGCGATGGCCCGGTCGATGAAGGTCTCGCGGCCCTTGCGGCGGGTATCGAGCAGCTTCGCGAGCTCCCGGTAGCGCTCGGGCTCGAGGTACTTGAAGGCGAGGTCCTCGAGCTCCCACTTGATCTGCCAGATCCCGAGCCGCTCCGCCAGCGGGGCGTAGATCTCCATCGTCTGACGGGCGATCCGCTGCTGCTTCTCGGGCGGCAGGGCGGCCAGCGTCCGCATGTTGTGGAGGCGGTCGGCGAGCTTGATGAGGACGACCCGGATGTCCTCGGCCATCGCCAGGAACATCTTGCGGATGTTCTCGGCCTGCTGCTGCTCGCGTGACGGCGAGTTGAACTTGGACAGCTTCGTCACGCCGTCGACGAGGTGCGCCACCTCGGGTCCGAACCGTTCCTCGACGTCCTCCAGGCTGTACTCGGTGTCCTCGGGCACGTCGTGGAGCAGCGCCGCCTGCACGGCCACCGGGTCGATCCCCAGATCGGCGACGAGGAGCGCCGAGGCGATGGGGTGCGTGGCGTAGGGCTCGCCGGACGCTCGCCGCTGCCCCGCGTGCGCCTCGACCGCGAGGTCGAAGGCCCGGCCGACATCGTCGACCGAGGCGCCGGGGTAGTGATCGACGACCTTCGCGAGCAGCTGGCGGCGGAGAGCCTCGAGGTCGACCTTGACGGCGGGCTGCGCGCCGGCCGGGATCGCCGCCGGTCCGCGCGCGCCAACCCCAGGGCCCGTCGTGGGCCCCGGTCGCCGGACCCCG
>JAPVSP010000173.1:0-2682 GCA_047519685.1 Chloroflexota bacterium | reverse complement strand
TGGTCCGGACGTGGCCGCTCGACGGACCGACCGCGCCGCTCCGCGAGTGACCGACCGGGGGCACCGCCTGCTCCCGCACACGGCGGACGTGGGCCTCGAGGCGTTCGGACCCGACCTCCCGGCGACGTTCGAGGAGGCCGCGCTCGCGCTGGCCCGGCTCACCGCCGATGTCGCGCCGCCGAGCCCGACGGCGCCGCTCGAGGACGTGTCCCTCGATGGGCGGGATCTCCCCGCACTCGCCTTCTGCTGGCTCAACGAGCTGGTCGCCCGGATCGACCTGGGGGGTGCGCTGGCGGAGGTCCGGGTGCAGGCGGTCGAGCCGGAGCCTGCCGGGGACTGGGCCCTCAGGGCGAGGGTCGCGACCGCGCCGTTCGACGGCGTCCAGGTCCGTCGTCGGGCCGACGTGAAGTCCGCGACGTACCACGGGCTGCTGGTCGAGCGCGAGCCGGGCGGCGGCTGGCGACTCGTCGCCTACCTGGACGTCTGAGATGGCCAGGCGAGGATCGTCCGGCAGCGGGGCGCCAGCCGGCCGGCGGGCCCGCGGCCCGAGCCCGGGCACGGCCGGTCCCCCCGCCGGGGGGCCAGTGCGCTTGGAGCGCCTCGACGCGGTGCGCTGGCGGATCCCGCGCGACGACCGACGCGGGATGCGCGTCGACGGCCTGGTCATCGCGGACGATCGACTCATGGCCGGCCTGCGTGACGACCCCGCTCTCTCCCAGGTCGCGAACGTCGCCACGCTGCCGGGGATCGTCGGGGCGTCGCTGGCGATGCCTGATGTCCACTGGGGCTACGGGTTCCCGGTCGGCGGGGTCGCCGCGATGCGGATGGCGGATGGGGTCGTCAGCCCGGGTGGGATCGGCTTCGACATCAACTGCGGGGTCCGGCTGCTCCGCAGCGACCTGACGCCGGCCGACCTCCGCCCCCACCTGGCGCGGCTCGCCGACGCGCTCTTCGCCGCGGTGCCGTCCGGGGTCGGCGCCCGTCTCGGCCGGAAGCTGCGCGCAGGGGAGCTCGACTCCGTGCTGACCGAGGGCGCGGCGTGGGCGATCGAGGCCGGCCATGGCTCGCCCGACGACCTGGATCGGACGGAGGAGCGCGGGCGGCTCGATGGCGCCGATCCGGCGGCGGTCGGGCGCCGGGCACACGAGCGGGGTGCCGATCAGCTGGGGACGCTCGGGTCGGGCAATCACTTCCTCGAGGTCCAGGTCGTCGACCGGATCGACGACCCAGAGGCGGCGAGGGCGTTCGGGCTGAGCGAGGGGATGGTCGCGCTGATGATCCACTGCGGATCGCGCGGGCTCGGCCACCAGGTCTGCACGGATCACGTCGCGACGATGGACCGCGCGTTGGATCGCTACGGCATCGCGCTCCCGGACCGCCAGCTCGCGTGCGCCCCGCTCGGATCGGATGAGGCCGACGCGTACCTGGGCGCCATGGCCGCCGCCGCCAATTTCGCCTGGGCCAACCGGCAGATGATCGCCGACGCGGTGCGCGGCGCGTTCGGACGGGTCCTCGGTCGGCCGCCCGACTCCATCGGCCTCCGGCAGGTCTACGACCTCTCGCACAACATCGCCAAGATCGAGACGCATCGCGTCGGCGGGCGCGTGGAGCGGGTCTGCGTCCACCGGAAGGGCGCGACCCGGGCCTTCCCGGCCGGTCATCCCGACGTGCCTGTCCCGTACCGGAGCGTCGGACAGCCCGTCCTCGTCCCGGGCGACATGGGTCGCCACTCGTTCGTATGCGTCGGCGCCCCGGGATCGATGACCGAGGCGTTCGGCTCCTCCTGCCATGGCGCCGGGCGCAACCTCTCCCGACATGCGGCCGTCCGCGCCCTCCGGGGCGTGGACGTGGCCGCCGAGCTCGGCGCCAGAGGGATCGAGGTCCGCGCCGAGCGTCGCGACCTCCTCGCCGAGGAGGCCTCGCTCGCGTACAAGGACGTGGAGGCGGTGGTCGAGACGGCCGTCGCGGCCGGCCTGGTCCGATCGGTCGCCCGGCTGCGCCCGCTCGCCGTCATCAAGGGCTGAGTCGGGTCGCTTCGGCCCTTCCGGCGACCACCGGCGACCCGCACACTGGTCCCGAGGTCACCGATGATCGCGGTCTGGCACCCCGTGCCCCACCCGCCGGCCGTCAGCGCCGCTCTGGAGGCCGATCTCCACGGACGGCACCTCCACGTCGAGCATCGCTCGGACGAGGGCGCCTGGCGCTGGGCCGTCGTCTCCGGCCGCGGGAACGAGATCGCGTCCGGGGTCGCCGGGGATGCCCACTCGGCCGAGCGCGACGCCGAGGACGAGGTCTACAAGGTCCACGCTCCGGTCGGCGACGCCGCCGGGTGGTGGCTCGAGCACTGACGAAGGCGACGGGCGCCCGACCCCGCGCGATCCCGCCTGGCTGGCGAGCCGACCCTCAGCCGGTGGACGCTCCAGCCGGCGCCGCCATCGCCGATCGGTGGCCGACGTCGAAGGCCGCGAGGTCCGCGGCCAGGATCTCCGGTCGCTTGGCCGCGTCGACCGCCTCGAGCGCGGCGCGGATCGCCTCGGTCGAGACCAGGGGTCGGCGCGCGATGAGCGCCCCGAGCGCCACGACGCTCACGAGGCGGGCGTCGCCCGCCGCCTGGGCGAGCTTCGTGCAGGGGATCGACACGACCTCGAGGTCGGTCCGCCCGGGCTCGGCCTCGATCAGGGA
>JAPVSP010000172.1:0-1917 GCA_047519685.1 Chloroflexota bacterium | reverse complement strand
CTGGTACGTGGACCTCGTCCGCCGGCTCGACGCCGCCGTCGCGGTCGTCGACGGGGCGGGCTTCCGGACCACGCCGTTCGATCGCCAGCCGCTCCTGGGCGAGCGCATCGGCTTCACGGCCCCCGGCGGCATCTGGGTCAAGGACGAGACGGGTGGCGTCTCGGGCTCGCACAAGGCCCGCCATCTCATGGGGGTCATGCTCGAGCTGCTCGTCGAGGAGGCCGTCGGGCGGCTCGATGCCCGTCCGCGGGCGCTCGCCATCGCGAGCTGCGGCAACGCGGCGCTCGCCGCGGCGGTCGTGGCGCGGGCCGCCGAGCGGCCCCTGCTCGTGTTCGTGCCGACCTGGGCCGACCCGGTCGTCGTCGGGCGGCTCAAGGCGCTCGGGGCGCGGATCGAGGTCTGCCCTCGCCAGGCGGGAACCGCGGGAGACCCGACGGTCCGCCGGCTGGCCGAGGCGATCGACGCCGGCGCCATCCCGTTCACCTGCCAGGGCAGCGAGAACGGCCTGGCCATCGAGGGCGGCGAGACGCTGGGCTTCGAGATCGTGGATCAGCTCGGCCGCCAGGGCGTGACGCTCGACCGGATCGTCGTCCAGGTCGGGGGCGGGGCGCTCGCCTCGGCCGTCGCCGCGGCACTGGCCGAGGCCCGCTCGCTCGGCGCGATCGAGCGCCTCCCTCGCTTCGACACGGTCCAGACCTCGAGCGCCTGGCCGTTGAAGCGCGCCTACATCCGGGTGGTGGAGACGCTCCGTGGCGCGGGCGCGGACATCGTGCCGGGTCGGCCGCTCGACCTCGGGCGAGACGCCATCCGGTCGGCCCTGGACGAGGTCGCCCGGAGCCGCTCGACCTACATGTGGCCGTGGGAGACCGAGCCACGCAGCGTGGCCCACGGGATCCTCGACGATGAGACCTACGACTGGCTGGCCGTGGTCCGGGCGATGCTCCAGACCGGTGGCCGGCCGCTGGTCGTCGACGAGGCGACGCTCGTCGACGCCAACGAGCTCGCGCTCGCGACCACCGCGATCGATGCCGACCACACCGGGACCGCGGGGCTCGCCGGACTGCTGGAGCTCCTCCGGCACGGCGACGTGCGACCCGACGAGACCGTGGCGGTCCTCTTCACCGGCGCCCGGCGGGGCCCCTCCGCCCGCGACGCTACCATGCGTCCCAGGGAGCACAGAGCACCATGAGGAGCTTCCTCGGTCGCGACATCCTGTCCCTCAAGGACTTCGGTCGCGACGAGTTCTTCCGCGTCTTCCAGGTCGCCGACGACCTCAAGCCGTTCGCCCGCGACCGCCGGAACGGCGACCTGCTCAAGGACAAGACGCTGCTGACGGCGTTCTACCAGCCGAGCACCCGGACGCGACTCTCGACCGAGGCCGCGATGCACCGCCTCGGCGGCCACGTGCTCGGCTTCTCCGACGCGAAGATGACCCGGGCCGGCGACTTCTACCAGGAGTCGATCAAGGACACCTTCCACATGCTGGAGTACTACGGCGACGTCATCGCGATCCGCCACTTCCAGCAGGGCGCGCCGCACGAGGCGGCGAAGTGGGCGTCGGTGCCGGTCATCAACTGCGGCGATGGCTGGGGCGAGCACCCGACCCAGGTCCTGACCGACCTCTACACGATCCACTCCGAGCTCGGCACGCTCGACGGGCTGACCTACCTGCTCGTCGGCGACATGCGGATGCGGACGATGCACTCGATCCTGTATGCGCTCAGCCAGTTCGACGCCGAGGCGATCGTGGTCGGACCGCCGGACATGTCGCTCCTGCCGGAGTTCAAGGCCGAGCTCGACCAGCTCAACGTCGCCTACCGTGAGGCCGGCGACGTCCGCGACGTCATCGGCGAGGCGGACGTCATCTACATGGAGCCGGTCGTCCAGGCCGACTACACCGCGTCGCGCGTCGAGCGG
>JAPVSP010000171.1:0-14296 GCA_047519685.1 Chloroflexota bacterium | reverse complement strand
GGAAGGGCGCGAACGGCGAGGACGGCTACTCGGGGTTCACGATGCGCGACCCTCTGAGCGGCGAGACGGTCCCGACGGAGCTCGAGCGAATCCTCCGCGACCGGGGGGTCGAGCGGGTGGTCGTCGGCGGGCTGGCGACCGACTACTGCGTCCGTGCGACCGCCCTCGATGCGGTCCGGCTCGGCTTCGAGACGGCCGTCCTGGCGGCCGCGATCCGGGCCGTCGACCTCCAGCCGGGGGACGGCGAACGCGCGCTGCAGGAGATGGCGGCGGCCGGGGTGACGTTCGAGGGAACGATGCCGGAGGCGGAGATGGCCCGCCCGGCGACCGACGCCCCGTCGAGGGCCGGGACCACCCTGAGGCGGGCCGCGCGACGAGGGGCCGAGGAGTGATCGGGCGCCTGGTCGGGCTCGGCATCGCCGGGACCGCGGCGGCCCTGGGCCTCGATCGCTGGCTGGCTGCCCGTCGCGCCGGTCGGGCGGCCGAGCCGATCCGCACGATGGTCGTCGTGGACGCCCCGATCGAGCGCGTCTGGTCGGAGCTTGCCGACATCGAGGGCCAGCCACGCTGGATGCGGGAGATGAAGGAGGTCCGCATCCTCTCCGGCGGGTCGGTGGGCGTCGGGACGCGGGGGGAGGCTGATGTCCGGATCTTCGGGATCCAGGTGACCGACCCCGTATCGATCGTCGAGTTCTCGCCGCCGCATCGCTTCGCCATCCGGCACGAGGGCCTGTTCAAGGGCAGCGGCGTCATCGAGCTGCAGCCGGGCGCCGACGGGACGACGACGATCGCGACCTGGGCGGAGACCCTCATCCCGCCATTCCTGCCCCAGCTCGGAGCGCTCGTCCAGCGGCCCGTCCTCGAACGGATCTTCCAGGACGATCTGCAGCGCTTCCGGAAGCTCCTCGAGGCGCCCGCGCCGGGTCCGTCCGCCGCGCGCTCGCCGGCGGCCCCTGAGGAGACCCCCGTGCCGGACGCGTCCTCGACGACGGCCTGACCCGGCAACGGTGGAGCTCCACCTGGTCGACGCGACCTACGAGCTGTTCCGCGCGCATCACGCGCCTCGCCCGGCCGTCCGCGGCCGGGACGGCGTCGTCCTCAGCGGCGTCTCCGGGCTGGTCGAGCAGCTGCTCCTCCTGCTGCGCGAAGAGGGGGCGACGCACCTCGGGTGCGCCACCGACCGCGTCATCCGCTCGTTCCGCAACGACCTCTACCCGGGCTACAAGACCGAGGCGGGGGTCCCGCCGGAGCTCCTGGCGCAGTTCCCGATCGCGGAGGCGGCGATCGAGGCGCTGGGGATCGTGCTCTGGCCGATGGTCGAGCTCGAGGCGGACGACGCGATCGCGACGGCCGCCGCCCGCTGGGGCGACGACCCGGCCGTCGAGCGGATCCTGATCTGCTCGCCGGACAAGGACCTCGCCCAGTGCGTGCGCGACGGCCGGATCGTCCTCTGGGATCGGCGCCGGCGGATCGTCTACGACGATGCCGGCGTCCGGGCGAAATGGGGCGTGCCGCCGTCGGCGGTCGCCGACCGCCTCGCCCTCGTCGGGGATGCGGCCGACGGCTTCCCGGGCCTGCCCGGCTGGGGCGCCAGGAGCGCGTCGGCCGTGCTCGATCGGTACGGCTCGCTCGAGGCGATCCCGGCGCGGTCGTCGGATTGGGATGTCCCAGGGCTCCGTGGCGCGCCGACGCTCGCGGCCGCGCTCGACGCGCACCGCGAGGAGGTCCGCCTCTACCGGACCCTTGCGCGGCTGCGGACGGACGCGCCGCTCCCCCAGGCCCAGCCCGACGAGCTGCGGTGGCTCGGCGCGCCCCGTGCGGCATGGCTGGCGTTCTGCGACTCATGGGGGCTCGCCCGACTGCGCGAGCGGCCGCACCGCTGGCGGGACGGGTAGCCGACCCGACCCCCGAAGGCGCGTCGCGCGGCTACGCCGATCGCTCGGCCGTCGCCCCGCGGACGAGGGCGAGGAGCTCGGCGTGGTGCGCGGACGGCGCCGCCAGCATCCCGAGCGCCTTCGGCTTGCGTGCCAGGTCGAACCAAGGCCCTCCCGCGAAGTCGGTGACGACCGCGCCCGCCCGCTCGGCGACGAGGCCGGCCGCGGCGATGTCCCAGGCGGACAGGCCGCCCTGCTGGACGAACGCGTCGAAGCGCCCGTTCGCGACGTAGGCGAGCGCCAGCGCCGCCGAGCCCATGGAGCGCGAGATCCGGATCGCCTTGCGGACGGCGCGGGCGCGCGCCGCGACGCCGCGGCCGGCCAGCGCCAGGGAGATGACGTAGTCGGACAGTCGCTCCTTGTCGCTCGCGCGGATCTGGCGTCCGCCGAGCGTCGCCGGGCCGTCGGCCGTCGCGGCGTAGGACTCTCCCCGGGTCGGATCGTGGACCACGCCCACGGCGGGCCGGCCCTCGGCGACCATCGCCAGCGACACGCAGAAGAACGGGATGCCGTTCGCGTAGTTCACGGTCCCGTCGACGGGATCCACGATCCAGGTCCGGCCCCGCGCCGCCGTCGCGGCCGTCCCGTCTCGCCGGTGGTGCGCTCCCGATTCCTCGGCCAGGATGGCGTCCGCCGGGTAGGCCTCGCGGATCGCGCCGAGGATGAGCGCCTCGGACAGGTGGTCGACCTCGGTCACGACGTCCCGCGGGCTCTTGTGCTCGATCCGCTCGACCCGCTCGTAGCGCTCCATGAGCAGGCGGCCGGCGCGCTCGGCGACCTCGAGGGCGAACCCGAGCTCCGCATCGAAGCCCGAGCGTCCGGCTGGCCGCCCGGGCGCTCGATCCGCGGCGACGACGGTGTCGTGGGCGCCCATCAGGGGGCGCGACACTCGACGTCGAGGGGGCGCAGCTGGCTGCCGTATTCCGTGATGCGTTGCGAGACGGTCACCGTCGCCCCCGCGTCGATCCGGCCCGTCTCGATGATCGGGGTGTCGGGACCGATCCCGGCCGACAGGTCGATGACGTGGCAGGTCGCGTAGCCGGCGCGGGTGCCTCGGTTGGTGACGCTGATCGTGACGTCGAGACCCGGCGGGTCGGAGACCGCGGAGGCCAGGTTGCCGACGAACGGGCCGATCCCGCTGAGGGTCAGCTTGGCGATGACCGCGAGCGCGACGACCGCGAGCCCGATCGCGAGGAACACCGTGCCGTGCGCCTGCGACGAGGCCGGCTGGGGGAGGCCCAGCGGGTTGCACCGCTCGCACATCGCCACGTCGAGCGGGATGGGCGCCCCGCAGCGGACGCAGTGATGCGTCGGCTGGGAACCTGCCGGAGCGGTCGGGGCGGTCACCGTGGTCGGATGGTGCCACGAACGAGGGCCGAGGGTGCGTAGGCCAGGGCCGCACCGCCGGACCGCGCCGCGGACCGTGCCGGGCGCGTCGGCCGGTCCCGGCTACCAGCGCTCGGCGGCGGCCACCAGCGCGTCCACGTCCGCGTCCGTTCGGGCCGTGACGATCACCCCGTCCGCCCCACGCCGTCGCCACTCATCGAGCGCCTCGAGCGGGGCCTCCACCCAGGGACTCCCGCGGAGCGCATCCTGACCGGCCCGTCCATCCTCGAACCCGACGAGCACGGTGGCGGCGCGGCGCGCCCGGCCCGCCGCCGCGAGCGCCTCGCGATAGCGCGGCTCCAGCTCGGTGAACCGGTCCGGAGGGCAGGTCCAGCCGTCCCCGACGCGAGCCGCCAGCAGGGCGCCGGCCGGCGTCTGGCCAGCGACGACGATCGGCGGCGCCGGCTTGGGACGCGGCAGCGCCACGGCGTCCCGGAGGGGATAGAAGCGACCGTCAAGCGTGGCCGGACCACCGCTCCAGAGGGCTCGCATGACTGCCGCCGCCTCCTGGAGGCGGGCGACGCGCTCCGCGGCCGGAGGGAAGTCGATCCCGTAGGCGAGGTGCTCGCCCGGATGGCCGCCGATCCCCAGGCCGAGGACCAGCCGGCCGCCGCTGATCCCCTGGAGGGTGGCGGCCATCCGGGCCAGGACCGCCGGGTGCCGGTTCATGACGTTCGCGACGAAGGTCCCGACCGTGACCTCGCTGGTGACCGCGGCCACGGCGCTCAGCGTCGTCCACGCCTCCAGGACGGTGTCCGGCCGGCGCCCGCGCGTCGTGAAGTGGTCCCACGACCAGACCCCGGCATAGCCGGCGGCCTCGAGCCGGCGCGCCGAGTCGCGCCACCAGGCGAACGTGACCCCGATGGTGGCCAGGCTGACGCCGATGGGCTGGCGGCCGGTCGCGGGGTAGGCCACCGGGCGGTCGCCGACGCTAGAGTCCGGTCTCGAAGAGGCGGATGTCCTCCGGCGCGATCGTGTGCCCGTCGCCGCGGGTCGGGCCGAGGGCTCGACGGGCGCCGAGCGCGTCGAGGTCGGCCGGAAATCGACCGATCATGTCGAGCACGACCGACTGGATCCGCTTGACGTTCTGCTCGAACACCTCGAGGACGCTCTGCGCGTCGACGGCCTCCGTCCCCTCCAGGACCCCGGCGTCGTAGTCGGTGATGAGGGAGATGTTGACGACGGCCATCCCCAGCTCCCGGCACAGGTACGCCTCGGGGTACTGGGTCATGTTGATGACCTCCCAGCCAGCATCGCTGAACCACTTGGACTCGGCCTTGGTCGAGAAGCGGGGCCCCTCGATGACGACGACCGTCCCCCGCTCGTGGAGCGGGATCCCATGGCCCCGGATGACCTCGGCGGCGATCGAGCGGAGCGTGGGGTCGTAGATCTCGGCCGAGCTGACATGGGTGGCGATCGGCCCGTCGTAGAACGTGTGCGGCCGGCTCCGGGTCCGGTCGACGAACTGGTCGCAGAGCACGAAGTCGCCCGGCTTCACATCGCGCTGGAGGGAGCCAGCCGCGCAGGGGCTGATGACCGCCTTCACCCCGAGGGAGCGGAACGCCCAGACGTTGGCCCGGAAGTTGATGCGATGGGGCGGGATCGTATGACGCCGACCGTGCCGCGGGAGGAACGCGACCGGGCGACCGGCGATCGAGGCGAGGAAGACGCTGTCCGACGGGGGGCCGTACGGCGTGTCGACCTTGATCTCGCGGACGTCCTCGAGGAGCGAATAGAACCCCGATCCGCCGAACACGCCGATCTCCGCCAGCTCCGCCATGGTGCCCTCCTCCCGCTCTCGCTCCGCGCGCTCTCCGGCCCGTCGCGGTGGGCAGCGCCGATCGTAGCAGCGGCTTGCCGCCCTCGCGCCGTCCGGCTAGGGTGCGAGGCGATGGCCGATCCGCCGACCGGTGCGCTCGATGAGCTGTGGCTCGCCGACTGGCGTCGGCGCGTCGCCGCCCTCTACGGCGAGGTGCGCCGCGCCGCCGCGGACGACCCGGAGGCCGCCTGGGATCACTGGCGCGCTGCTCGTGAGGCGCTGTTCCGCGGGCATCCCCAGTCGCCGGTGCCGCCCGGCTCCCGCTCGGGCTTCCGGGCGCTCCACTACCCGTACGATCCGGCGGCCCGCTTCGAGGTGCCCCTCGAGGCCGCCGCTCCGGCCCCCCGCGAGGCCGCGCCGCTCGCGCTGCCGTCGAGCGGCGGTTCGATCCCGCCGATGCGTCGCGTCGGATGGGTCGACGTGCCGTTCGCGGCGGGGACCCGTCGGCTCAGCGTGTTCTGGCTCGAGGAGTACAGCGGGGGGCTGTTCCTGCCGTTCCGCGACGCGACGAGCGGGACCGATACCTACGGGGCGGGCCGCTACCTCCTCGACACGGCGAAGGGCGCGGACCTCGGCGGCGACCCCGCCACGGGGACGCTCGTCCTCGACTTCAACTTCGCGTTCCACCCGTCCTGCGCGTTCGACCCTCGCTGGAGCTGCCCCCTCGCGCCGCCGGAGAACCGTCTCGATCTGCCGGTCCGGGCGGGCGAGCGGCTCGCCTGATCCGGCGGACGGTGGGGCTGCCGGCGGGGATGGCCATCGGTACGATGCGGTCCCTCCACCCGGGACCCTCGGGCCCCCCAGGGATGCCCGAGCCAGGCGCGATGATCGTCGGACCGCGACCGGGCTCCGAGCTGCCCGCCGTCGCGCCCGCACTCGGTGCATCGTGCGACTCCTCGGAACACAGCGCCATCGGTCGGACGAGCGCCTCCTCTGGACGCGCGACGTCCGCTTCGCCCACCGGCTCGCCCGGGCCGTCGCGGGTGCCCGACACGTCGAGCTGGACGCCGGATCGTGCGTCATCGCGCCCGCCGATCGGCTGACCGAGTCGCGGGTCCAGGAGATCGCCCGGTCGGCCCACGACCCGGACTATGGCCTGATCGCCGTCGACGCGAGCCTCCCCCCGGACGAGCGGCTGCTCCGAGCGTTCTCGGCCGCCGTCCAGCTGTCCGGCATCGCCGACCGCATCGGCATGGCGCGGACGACCCAGATCGCCCAGACCAAGGTCCTCGACCATTTCTTCGTCCTTCGCAGCCGGCACGAGGTCCACTTCCAGCCCGTCGTCGACCTGACGACGGGCCGGGCCCACGAGCACGAGTGCCTCTTCCGTCCGTGCCTCCCGACGCTGCCCACGACCATCGGCGCGATCGTCCAGGCCGCCATCGACACCGACCGCTCGGTCGAGCTCGACACGTACCTCGTCGGGCGGATCCTGGAGCGGGCGGCCGAGCTGGCCGATCGGGCCGAGGACCGACTGCGCCTGGCGATCAACCTGACTCCGGCGAGCCTCCTCGCGCCTGGCTTCGAGGCCCACGCGCTCGCCGACCGGGTCCGGGCGGCCGGCCTCGTCCCCGCCCAGGTGACGGTGGAGTGCACCGAGCAGCAGGCGGTCGCCGACGTCGAGCCGCTGCGGCGACGCGTCAAGCGGCTCCGGCGCGTCGGGTTCGGGTTCGCCATCGACGACGCCGGCGCCGGCTACGCGAGCTTCACCTTGATCGCCGCGCTCCGGCCGTCCGTCATCAAGATCGATCGCCAGATCGTCACCGGCGTGGCCGTCGACGACGCCAAGCAGGCCCTCGTGGAGTCGTTCGTGTCGTTCGCGCAGCGGATCGACGCCCGGCTCATCGCCGAGGGCATCGACCGCCGGAGGGACCTGGCCAGGCTGGTCGACCTCGGCGTCGAGCTCGGGCAGGGCTACCTGCTGGGGCGTCCGGCGCCGGAGCCGCGGCCCCCCCGGCGGCTCGACACGCTCGCCCCCTCGCTCGCCAGGGCGCTCGCGAGCGACCCGGCAGGTCCAGCGTCGCGAGGCTGACGATCGCCGCGGTCCCGCGCCCCCGTGAGGTCGGCCCCGGCCCGTCGGCCGCACGGTCGTGCCGGGTCGTCGCGGCTCCGGACCGGCGCGCGCACCCCGCGCGACGCGCCTCGTCTACCATCGCGCCATGCCCGATCGAGACCGGCCATCGGCCGACCCTGGCCCGCTGACGCCCGCCACTCGCGGCTTCCTGGCCGACGGCCTGCGCTTCGCGGCCGTCGCGACGGTCGATCCCGACGGTGCGCCCCGCCAGACCGTCGTCTGGTATCGACTGGACTCCGACGACACGATCGTCGTCAACAGTCGCGTCGGTCGGCGCTGGCCGGCGAACCTTCGACGCGACCGCCGCGTGGCCATCGCCGTCGTCGACGAGCGGGACGCCTACCGCTGGGTGGGTATCACCGGGCTGGTCGAGCGGATCGTCGACGACCAGGTCGTCGCGCGGGCCGACATCGCGGGCCTCGCGCGCCGGTACCACGCGGACGATCCGGAGAAGGCGGAGCGGCTCATCGCCGAGGGCTTCTCGAGGCAGCAGCGCGTGAGCTTCAGGATCCGCCCGGTGGCCATCCATGACCACCTCGACTGACGTGGTACCGGGCAGCCTCGCAGCGGATCGGCGACGGTCGAGCCGGCGTCGCGTCATCGAGCTGGCCGGCGGGGTGGGAGGCGCCAAGCTCGCCGCCGGCCTTCAGTCCGTCGTGGGCAGGGCCCTCACCGTCGTCGTCAACACGGCCGACGATCTGCACCGTCACGGGCTCGAGATCTGGCCGGACCACGACACCGTCCTCTACACGCTCGCCGGCGAGGACGACCGCGAGCGCGGCTGGGGCCTGCGCGGCGAGACGTGGAGTGCGATGGAGGGGCTGGCGCGGTTCGGCGAGCCGACGTGGTTCCGGCTCGGGGACCGCGACCTTGCCACGCATCTCGTCCGGACCGACCGGCTGCACCGGGGCGAGCGGCCGACGGAGGTCGCGCGGGGGCTCGCTGGCGCGCTCGGGATCGCCGCCACGATCCTGCCGATGTCCGACGCCCCGGTCCGCACGGCGGTCCGGACGGACGACGGCTGGCTCCCCTTCCAGGAGTACTTCGTCCGGCTCGGCCAGGTCCCCGAGGTCCGCGAGGTCAGGTTCGACGGAGTGGACGCGGCCGGCCCGACGCCGGACGTCCTGGGGGCGCTCGAGGCCGCGACGGTCGTCGTGATCGGGCCGTCGAACCCGATCGTGTCGATCGGCCCGATCCTGGCCCTGCCCGGCCTGCGCGAGGCGCTGGCCGCCGTCCGTCGCCGTGGCGCTCCGCTGGTCGGCGTGTCGCCGATCGTGGGCGGGCGGGCGCTGAAGGGGCCGGCCGACCGGATGCTGGCCTCGCTCGGGCACGAGGCCTCCGCGCTGGGCGTCGCCCGCCTGTACGCCAGGCTCCTGGACGGCTTCGTCATCGACACCGTCGACGCGGCGCTCCGGCCGGCGATCGAGGCGCTCGGCATGGCCGTGGCGGTCACCGACACGGTCATGATCGACGATGCGGCCCGCGCGAGGCTCGCCCACGAGACGCTCGTCTTCGCCGAGCGGCTACCCGGTGGGCGAAGCGCGCGGCCGCGGCGGCCGGGACCGGGAGACGCCCGGCGCCGGCCGGCCCCGAGCGGCGCGTGACGCGACTACGATGACCGGGTGACCGCGGTCCGATCCCCCAGCGTCGTCGCGATCGTCCCGGTCCGGGGCCTCGAGGGCGCCAAGTCGCGCCTCGGCGAGGTGCTCGATGCCGAGGAGCGACGGGACCTCGTCGTCGAGCTCCTGGAGCGGACGATCCGGGCGGCCCTGGCGTGTCCCGCGATCGCCGAGACCGTCGTGGTCAGCACGGACCCGGCGGCGATCGCGCTCGCGACCTCCGCCGGGGCGCGTGGCATCCGCCAGCGCGGGTCGGGCCTCAACGGCGCACTGGCCGAGGCGCGCGCCGACATCGTGGCCCGGGGCGCGGCGGCGATCCTCGTGCTGCCGGGCGACCTGCCGGGCATCACGCCGGACGCAATCGGCGCGGTCGTCGCCGCATCGCAGGGCGACCGACCCGTCGTCGTGGTGGTGACGGACCGGCATCGCCGGGGCACGAACGCTCTCCTCCTCGACCCCCCGGATGTCATCCCGTTCGCGTTCGGCGGCGACTCCCGCGCCGCTCACGCGGCCCTCGCCCGAGGCGCCGGAGCGCGCTACGTGGAGGCGCAGGGCAGCCTCGCCCTCGACATCGACACCGCCGAGGACCTTCTGCTCGCCGAGGCCGCCGGGGGCGCGGCGCATGTCGCGGGGGCCGGCCATGCCGATCGATGAGGGCCCTCGCCTGGCCGTCATCGCGCTGGCCGGGATCCCGGAGGTCCGGCCGGGCGACGACCTTGGGGCACTCATCGGCACCGGGATCGAGCGGACCCCGGGCGCGTCGCCCCTCCGGCCGGACGACGTCCTGGTCGTGACCCAGAAGGTGGTCTCCAAGGCCGAGGGCGCGCTCGTCGACCTGCGCACGGTCGAGCCGAGGCCCGCGGCGGTCGCCTTCGCTGAGCGTTGGGGCAGGGACGCGCGCCAGGTCGAGGTGGTCCTGCGGGAGGCGCGGCGGGTCGTCCGGATGGAGCGGGGCGTGCTCATCACGGAGACGCCGCATGGGTTCATCTGCGCCAATGGCGGCGTCGACGCCTCGAACGTCGGCCCGGGATCGGGCGACACGGTGACGCTCCTGCCGCGCGACCCCGATGCGTCAGCGCGAGCGATCCGCTCCGCCCTCCGCGATCGCTTCGGGATCGATCCCCCGGTCGTGATCTCCGACAGCTTCGGGCGGCCGTGGCGCTGGGGGATCGTCGACGTCGCCCTCGGGGTCAGCGGGCTCCGGCCGCTCGACGACCTTCGCGGGCAGCCGGACGCGGACGGCCGGACGATGCGGGTGACCGTCCGGGCCGTCGCCGACGAGATCGCCTCGGCCGCTGAGCTCGTCCTCGGCAAGACCGCGGCCCGACCCGCCGCCATCGTGCGCGGCGCGCACCCGGTGCTCGGCGAGGGCTCGATCGGCGAGGTCTTGATGGACGCGGCCGCCGACCTGTTCCGCTAGCGGTCACCGGGATCCTCTCGTTCATCTACCCTGCCATCTCGTCACGTATGCGTCAGTCCCACCGGGGAGCCCGACCGTGAAGCTCGGCCTGCAGATCCCATCGTTCACCTGGCCGGGTGGGACCACGGAGATCGGGCCGACGCTCGCCCGCGTCGCCCGGATGGCCGACGACGTCGGCTTCGATTCGATCTGGGTCATGGACCACTTCTTCCAGATCCGCGGCGTCGGGCCCGCGACCGACCCGATGCTCGAGGGCTGGACGACGCTCGGCTGGATGGCCGCCCACACGGATCGGGCGCGGCTGGGACTCATGGTCGGTGGCGTCCACTATCGACCGCCCGCGCTCTGGGTCAAGATGGCGACCACGCTGGACGTGCTGTCGGGGGGACGGGCCTGGCTCGGCATCGGCGCCGCCTGGAACCAGGAGGAATCGGAGGGCCTGGGCTTCCCGTTCCCGCCGCTGGCCGACCGCTTCGCGATGCTCGAGGATACCCTCCGCTACGCTCACGCCATGTGGCAGGGCGAGCGCGGCTCGGAGGCCCGGTTCGAGGGACGGACGGTCCGCGCGACCCGGCTCCTCAACTCGCCGCAGTCGCTCAGCCGCCCACGCCCGCCGATCATGGTCGGCGGAGGCGGCGAGCGGAGGACGCTTCGCCTGGTGGCCGAGTACGCCGATGCGACGAACGTGTTCGGTGGACCGGAGGGCATCGCGCACAAGTACGCGGTGCTTCGCGAACACTGCCTGACGATCGGCCGGCCGTACGACGAGATCGAGCGGTCGACGCTCCAGACCGTCCACGTGACGCCGACCGGCGAGCGCGGTTCGGAGGTACCGAGCCGGATCGTGGACCGCTTCGGCGAGCTGGCGGACGCCGGCGCCCAGCACGTGATCTTCAGCGTCCGCGACGTCTGGGACACCTCGAAGCTCGAGCTGATCGGCCGCGAGGTCATCCCGCAGCTCCGCGACCTGTAGCCGGTCGTCGCCGGCGACCGGTCCGCTCGTCGCCGATGGCCGGTGACGCGGCGCACCACGAGGGGTACCCGGGCGGTACCACCGAGGTCTTGGCGCCGACTCGCTCGCCCGTCAGCATGCGCGGGACCGCGGAGGGCCCTGTCGCAACGGGCCCCGGGGCTGGCGGCCAGGCGTTGCCGGGGGTTCGATGTCCATCAAGGCGAACTGGGATTACGAGCCGCCGAAGCCCTGGTATGCGCTCCCTGTCGCCGCCGGCGCCACCCCGATGCGGGCGGTCCCACCGGCCCGGGACGACCGCCCCGACCCCCTTGCTCGACCGGCCGAGGCGCCCGCCACGACGCCGGACCCGATCGCCGAGGGAGCGCTCGAGGCGTACGTCGCCCGGGCCACCCTCGAGGGCGACCACCTCCTCAGGCGACTCGCCTGGGACCTCGCCGTCGGCGACCGTCTCGATGAGCCGCTGGCGGCCGCCGCGATCCGCTTCTGCCAGCGTGCCGGGCTGACGGTCGACGCCGCGCCCCTCCTCGGGGCCTGGCGCAGCCGGATCGGTCGGGCCTCGGAGCCGACCCGTCGCTATCCGTGGCCGCTCGCGCCCGACGACCGGGCCCTGCTCGGGCCGGCCGCGCTCGTCGAGTCGGTCGAGCTCCTCCTGGAGGCGAGCGAGGGGCACGACCGGTCGCTCGGAGCGGTCGCCCGGTCGATCCTCGACGAGCTCCGGCCTTCGATCGACGACGATCTCGCCGAGAAGGTCCTGGCCGGCGACCCGCGCGGCGACACGCTGACGCTCTGGCTCCTCGCCCGCCATCCCCTGGCGCTCGAGGACTTCCACGAGCTCGCGGTGGCGCTCGCGATGCGCTACGCGGTCCTGGCTCGCCGAGCGGCGGGACTCGTCCACGGGACGCGAGTGCCGGCCGACGGGCCGCCCCTGGTCTCGGCGTCCGCCCAGCTCGGCATCGGGTTGTGGGCGCTGGGGCTCTACCCGAGCCTGATGGGCGGCATCCTGCGGTTCGTCACCAACCGGCGGGAGGCGGACGGCTCGTGGGGCGACCAGCCGGGAAGGGCCGACCCGATCACGACGCTCGCCGCGGCCGAGCTGCTGGCCGGCCTCGACCCCTCGTTCGATCCCCGACCGACGATCGCCTGGCTCGTCCGGACCCGCGAGGCGAGCGGTTGGTGGCGGCACGTCGGGCGCGAGGCACCCTGGCTGACCGCGGCCGTGATCGACTGGCTCCGGCGGGCGGAACGGCCGTTCGCTGAACGGTTCGCCTGGCCGGCGACGCCCAGGACGCACCGCGACCGGAAGACGCAGCTGCCCCGATTCGAGTACTTCACCGACCTGGTCCGCGCGTTCGAGGCGGTCCCCCATCTGGCCGACGCCACCGTCGAGGTCGGCTTCTGCGATCTGGCCGGCTTCGGGAAGTTCAACTCGGCCCATGGACAGGAGGCCGGCGACCGTGTGCTCGCCGCGTTCACGGCCGAGCTGCAGGCGGCGGTGCCGGGCACCCGCGTCATCCGCGATGGCGGTGACGAGTTCCTGATGATCGGCACGCCCACGCGACGGGGCCTGCGCGGCGCCCTGGACGCGTTCCGTCACGACTGGCCCGAGCGGTTCCGAGCTCGCTTCGGGGCAGGCCTGACGGTGGTCGCCCCGCGCCTGAGCCTGGTCGAGACGACCGGCAGCGGGCTGACGAGGGCTCGCGAGCAGCTCGGGATCCGGATCGGCGACCTCAAGCGCCGGCGGGTCGGCGCGGTCGGCCTGCTGGACGGCTGACGTCGCGGGCGGCACGGCGACCCAAGCCCGACCCACGGACGCGAGATCGGCGGTCCGCGGCCTTCCTCCGGCGAGGCGAGGTATACTCCCCTGGGGTATCTTGAGATGCTACAGTGCGCCGGACACGCCCCGACCGGCGGCGCGAGGACCGAGGCCAGATGACCGACCAGACCCGACCCGAGAGCCCGGGGATCGCTCCCGCCTCGCCGTTCGGCGGGTTGAGCATCGACTTCGGGGGCGAGGCGAGCGGGAGCGGCCCGGAGGCGACGTCGATCGCCCTGGCTCCGGCTCCGGCGACCGGAGGGCCCGGCGGGGGCCTGGCGGGTCAGGGCCCCCATGAGTCGAAGATGGTCGTCGTCGGGTCCGGCCCGGCCGGGCTGACCGCGGCGATCTACGCCGCCCGGGCCAATCTCGAGCCGATCGTGCTGGCGGGCTCGACGCCGGGTGGCCAGCTGACGATCACCACCGACGTCGAGAACTACCCCGGCTTCCCCGACGGCATCCAGGGACCCGACCTGATGACGGCCATGCGCTCGCAGGCCGAGCGCTTCGGGGCCCGGATCGTGGACGTCGATGCCGATCGGGCCGACTTCTCCGCCCGGCCGTTCAGGCTGTGGGCCCGCGGCGTCGAGTACCGCGCCCAGTCGGTCATCGTGGCGACCGGCGCCTCCGCCCTCTGGCTCGGCCTGCCCTCGGAGGAGCGTCTCCGGGGCCGGGGTGTCTCCGCGTGCGCGACGTGCGACGGGTTCTTCTTCCGCGATCGCGAGATCGCGGTCGTGGGCGGCGGCGACACCGCCCTCGAGGAGGCCACCTTCCTGACCCGTTTCGCCCGGAAGGTCCACCTCCTCCACCGACGCGCGGAGTTCCGGGCGAGCCGGATCATGATCGAGCGGGCGGCCGCCGACCCGAAGATCGAGATCCACACGAACACGACGGTGGACGAGGTCCTCGGCGACGAGAAGGTCGTGGGGCTTCGGCTGCGCGACACCCGGACGGGTGAGTCGCGCGAGGTCCCGATGGAGGGGCTCTTCGTCGCCATCGGCTACCGGCCCAACACCGCGATCTTCCGCGACTGGCTCGAGGTCGACCAGGCGGGCTATCTGGTCGTCCACGACGAGACCGGCTCCAAGATCGACGGCGTGTTCATCGCCGGCGACGTCCACGACCACCGCTACCGCCAGGCCGTGACCGCGGCCGCCGACGGCTGCAAGGCGGCGATCGACGCGGAACGCTGGCTGGAGGCGCAGGGCATCACCGAGGCCGCCACCTCCACCGCCTGGTGAGGGTGACCGAACCCGGG
>JAPVSP010000170.1:0-3430 GCA_047519685.1 Chloroflexota bacterium | reverse complement strand
GGCCCGGCGTCCGCGGGCGCCGGGCCGGCCTACCCTGTGGGCATGACCGAGTCTCGGGTCCGGGTCGGGACGTGTGGCTTCGCCTACGACCACTGGCGCGGGCGCTTCTATCCCGAGCGCCTCCCCACGTCGCGCTGGCTCGACTTCTATCGGGAGCGCTTCCCGGCGGTCGAGATCGACTACACGTTCTATCGCCTCCCGTCCCCGATCGCGATCGCCGCCTGGCAACGCGCCGCCGCCGGGACGCCGGGCTTCCGGTTCGCGCTCAAGGGGAGCCGGCTGATCACCCATGCGCGACGGCTCGTTGGGGCGGAACGGGCGCTCGAGACCTACCTGGAGCGGGTCGCGCCGCTCGCGCCTGTGCTTGCCTTCGTCCTCTGGCAGCTGCCACCGGCCCTCGAGCTCGACCTGCCCAGGCTCGGGGCGTTCCTCCGGCTCCTGCCGGCGGACCCGCGGCAGGCCGTGGAGTTCCGCCATCCGTCGTGGCTGACGCCCGCGACGTTCCGGCTGCTCGAACGGCACCGCGTCGCGACGTGCTGGATCAGCTCCCTCGCCATGCCGGCCGATGCGACGACCACGACCGACTTCGTCCCGTTGCGCTTCCACGGACTCGCGGGCGGGTTCGACCACCACTACACGGACGGCGAGCTGGCGCCCTGGGCCGAGCGGCTGGCCGGCGCGGCGGCGGACGGGCTGGACGGCTATGCCTTCTTCAACAACGACGGCCTCGCCCGCGCGCCGGCCGACGCGACGAGACTGGTCGACCTCCTGGGACCCGCGGCCGAGCCGTGGCCTCCATCGGGGACTCCCGATCGTCTCGGGTGAGTGAGCGGCTGCCTACCCGCCCGGGGCGCCGCCGGGCGCGATGCGCCGAAGCAGCTCCCCGGCCACGATGAGCCGGTGGATCTGGTTCGTCCCCTCGTAGATCTGCGCGCCCTTGGCATCCCGCATCAGCCGCTCGATCCCCGTCTCCCGCGAGTAGCCCGTGGCGCCGAACAGCTGGACGGCGTCGGTGGTCACCCGCATGGCCGCGTCGGAGGCCGTCCACTTCGCCAGCGACGAGACCTCGGCCAGCGGCTCGCCGCGATCCTTCGCGGCAGCGGCGACGCGGGTCAGCGCCCTGGCCGCCGCCACGTCCCTGGCCATCTCGGCGAGCATGAAGCGCAATCCCTGCTGCTCCGCGAGCGGGGCGCCGAACGCCTGGCGCTGCTGGACGTGGGCGGCGGCCTGCTCGAGCGCGGAGCGGGCGAGGCCGACGCAGGCGGAGGCGATCGAGATCCGACCCTCGCCGAGCGCCGACAGCGCGATGCGGTAGCCGGCGCCCTCGGCGCCCAGGCGGTTCGCCGCGGGAACGACGGCGCCCTCGAACACCAGCTCGGACGCGGGGCAGGCGCGGATGCCCATCTTCTTCTCGTGGGCGCCGAAGTGGAATCCGGGCATGCCCCGCTCGACCAGGAACGCCGTGATGCCCTTCGAGCCGCAGGCCGGGTCGAGCGTCGCGAACACGACGTAGCGCTCGGCCTCGGGTGCGTTCGAGATCCAGCTCTTCGTGCCGTCGAGGCGGTAGGCGGCGACCTCGGCCCCGGCCGTCTCCGGCGGCAGCGCGGCTCCGTCCGGCCCGAGCCGCTCGGCCCGGGTCCGGATGGCGGCCGCGTCGCTCCCCGCGTGCGGCTCGGTCAGCGCGAAGGCGCCGAGCGCCTCGCCCGACTGCATCGCCGGCAGCCAGCGTGCCCGCTGCTCGTCGGAGCCCCAGGTCACGACGGGGAACTGCGACAGGATGTGGACCGATAGGGTGACGGCCGAGGCCATGTCCGCGGCCGCGATCTCCTCGAGCGCCAGCGTCCAGCCCAGGTAGCTGAAGCCGGCCCCGCCGACCGCCTCGGGGAAGGGCGCGGCGGCCAGGCCGAGCTCGCCCATCCGGGCGAAGATCGACCGGTCGAAGGTCTCGGTCTCGTCACGCCCGATCGCCCCCGGCGCGACGACGTCCCGGGCGAACTGGCGGGCGGTCGCCTGGAGGAGCCGCTCCTCGTCCGTCAGCGGCCAGCTCATCGGGACGCCGGCCCTCCGACCCCGCGCACGGTGGGCGGGATCACCGCGGGTAGGTGTGGAAGCCGCGGCCCGTCTTCTGGCCGAGGTGCCCGGCGGCGACGAGATCCACGAGCACCCTGGGCGGCCGGAACTGCTCCTGCCCGAACCCCTCGTGGAGCACGCGCATGACGCCCAGGCAGACGTCGAGGCCGATGAAGTCGGCGAGCTCGAGCGGCCCCATCGGGTGGTTGAGCCCGACCTTGGCCCCGGTGTCGATGTCGTCGGCCGTCCCGAGGCCCTCCTCGTAGCCGCGCATCGCCTCGGCGAGGAACGGCATGAGGATCCGGTTGACGATGAACCCGGGCCGGTCGGCGCTGACGATGACCCGCTTGCCGAGCTCGGCCGACAGCCCGCGGATGGCGGCCTCGGTCTCGTCCGCGGTCGCGCTCCCCCGGATGAGCTCGATGAGCGGCATGACCGGCACGGGGCTGAAGAAGTGCATCCCGACGAAGCGGGCCCGTCGCGCCGGCGACACGGCGGCCGCCAGGCGATCGATCGAGATCGACGAGGTGTTCGTCGCGAAGATCGCCCCCGCGGCCGCCAGGCGATCGAGCTCGGCCCACAGCTCCGTCTTCACGGCGGCGTCCTCGAACACGGCCTCGACGACCAGGTCGGCAGCCGCGACCAGGCCGATGTCGTCCGTCGGCTCGATCCGGCCGAGGATCTCGTCCCGCGACGCCTCGTCGAGGCGCCCCTTCGCGACGGCGCGGTCGAGACTGCCGGCGATGCGGTCGCGTCCGGCGACGGCGCGGGCGAGGGCCGGCTCGTAGAGGACGACGCGCTTGCCGACCGCCGCATGGACCTGGCCGATGCCATGGCCCATCAGCCCGGCTCCGGCGACGAAGATCCGATCGATGCTCATCGGCGGAGCGTAGCGCGCGACCAGCCCCGGCGCGCAGCCCGGACGGGCCGGACGGCTCTTGTCCAGCCCGCGGGCCGCTGCCTAGGGTCTTCCACCTGCGCCGGGGGTACGAGCCGCGGGTCCTGGGGTCGGGACCGGATCGGAGGAGGGTATGCGGGCCTGCCCGCCGGACCCGTTCGATCCGGGCGGGACCGGCACCTGGCTGGCCACCTGCGTGGGCGGCGACGGGTACAACGGTTTCTACGGCCGAGGCAAGGTGAACGCCTTCACGGCCTGAACCTCGCCAGCGACGCCGGCGGACCTTCGGGCCGCCGGCGTCCCTCTGCCCGGCGCGCCCCACCCTGCCCCCGGCGCACGCCCGTGCCCCCGGGCGCAGCCCGCGATGCGCGACGGACGGTCAACCGTCGTCCCCGAGATCCGTCGAGCTGAGCTTCTCGAGCAGCGCGTCCGCGGCGGCGTAGGGGTCGAGGTCGTGCCGCG
>JAPVSP010000169.1:0-6488 GCA_047519685.1 Chloroflexota bacterium | reverse complement strand
GGCCGAGACGGCGCCCTGACCCGCGATGGCTGGCCGACCCTCCCGATCGCCTGCGATCCGCCCGAACCAGCTCTCCGGGCTCGGGCGGATCAACCCGTCGCCCCGGGTCGGGACCCTCGGGCTCCCTGGCTCGACCGGCGACCGCCGCCCACGGGCGCAGCCCGGTCGGGGGGCCCTTCTCCTCGTGCTCGGGGCGCTCGCCTGGTTCGTGGTGTCGACGGTCGTCGAGCTCACCGCTCCGTCGAGCGACCTCGAACTCGGGCTGTTCTTCGCGATGGTCGCCGCGACGGCGCTCGTCGGCGGCTCCCTGGCGCGCCGCCCGCGCGATGTCGTGGCGCTGACCGTCGGTTCAGTGGTCGGGCTCGTGCTGAGCGGCGTGCTCGTCGCGGTCGAGCCCGGCGGCCACGACACCGAGTCGATCGTGTATGTCGGGTCGCTCGTCGCGGTCCTGGTGGTCCTGGGGACGAGCGTCGTGCGAGGGGCCCGGAGGCACCTGCCCACCTGACACCGAAGACGGGTCGCCCGGCCCGGTCGGCGGGCGCACCCCCAGAACGAAGGAGGCCGCGATGACCGAGACCCTGACGCGTCCGACGTTCCAGCCGCTCGCCGGCCTGCCCCGCAAGGGCGTCGTCCGGCTCGTCGACGTGCCCGAGCGTCGCTTCCTCGTCGTCGAGGGCGAGAGCAAGCCGGGCGGTCCCCTGTTCCAGGAGGCCGTCTCGGCGCTCTACACCACCGCCTACACCCTGCACTTCATGCTCAGGAAGGCCGGCGTCGAGCCCGGGCGCGTCGGGATGCTCGAGGCGACCTGGCGGCCGACCGGAGCGGCGGCCGACGTCCCGCTCGACCAGCTGAGCGCCGATTTCACCGCCTGGGCCTGGCGGGCGATGCTGGCCCTCCCGGAGACGGCGACCGAGGCTGACGTGAGCGCGGCCATCGAGGCGGCCCGCGAGAAGCGGTCGGTGCCCGGTCTCGACCGGGTCCGGGTGGAGGCCTGGACCGAGGGCCCGTGCGTCGAGGCGCTCCACGTCGGGCCGTACGCGACCGAGCCCGAGACGATCCGCCGGATGTACGCGGTGATGGCCGAGCACGGTCTGCGCGCGCGCGGCGGGCATCGCGAGATCTACTACGGGGACCCGCGGCGGTCCGACCCGGCGAAGCTCCGGACGGTCCTGCGCCTGCCGGTCGAGTAGCCCGTCGAGGGCGGGCGCCCGGGCACTCGGCCCGCGGAGCGACGAGATCGCGCCCGACCCGACGCCGCCC
Source organism: Chloroflexota bacterium (assembly GCA_047519685.1). Lineage (GTDB taxonomy): Bacteria > Chloroflexota > Limnocylindria > Limnocylindrales > CSP1-4 > JAPVSP01. The sequence goes on along the minus strand of JAPVSP010000169.1, from coordinate 5,228 downwards.
AGTGCCATCGGCTCGCGTGTCTCGGATCGTCGGCCGACCCGGGGGCTGGCGCGCTTGATGCGAAGCGAGGACCCGAGAAGGTACTCGTGGGCCCTTGCTGGCAGGCCGGCCGCGAAGCACCCTCTCCTCGTGCGGCTTCGCTTGCTTCCTCGCCTCCTCGTGGCCGGGGCCATCCTCAGTGCTGTCTCGGCCTGTGCGTGGAACTGGCGATGGGCCACTCCCGGTGTCCATGTCGTCGACGGGTACTACGTCGCATCGGAGAGCGCCTGCGCTCTTGGCGCCGCCGACGAGTGCGAGGTGGCCATCAGGACCGCGACCGAGGACCTCCGGGCGCGGGACCCGGCGGCCCACATCGTCGCCGCGGTGACGGCCGTCGTGCCCATGGCCTGGGTCGACAGCGATGGCGTCTTGCACGGAGTCAACTTCGGCGGGCTCGGGAGGCCCGCCTATGCGATCCTGACCCTCGACACGGGCGCGCGCCGGGCGGTCCCGCTCTATTGCCAGGGCGACCAATTCAGCGGTGGTTATGGCGCCCCCATCGAACTCGTCGAGCCGGCGGCCTGCCAGGTCTCGTACGGGGACATGTTCCGCGTCGGAGCGCCACCTCCTCCTCATTGACGGGCGAACGGACAGGAGTCGTGGCAAGGGGACCCGTGACGCGCCGATGGATCATCGCCGGCGTCGCGTCCCTGTGCGTCGTCGCCAGATTCTGGCTGCTTGTCAGGGGTCCGCCGGGAACGGGCGAGAACTCGCTTCGCCACCAGGTCGCAGGCGTCTGGCTCGGCCCCGTCCAGCCGTGCCCGCTCGCCACTCCGGCGTGCGCCCGTCAGCTCGAGATCGCCGAGGCGAAGCTCCGCGAACAGCTCGGCGATGTGAGGATCGCGAGCGTCGTCCGCTACAGCCCGCCGGTCACCGTCGAGGGAGGCCGGCTCGCCGTGTACGGTGCGTCGGGTAGCTGGTTCGCCTTCACCCTCGCCGACGGCCGTGAGCGGGCCATCGGCTTCGTCTGTCCCGGCACCAACGACTTCACCGACTTTTGTCGCTAGCGTGCACGCGTTGCGGGACCGCGAGAGCCGATCGTGCGGCTACGGCTGCAGGATGGTCCGCCGGTAGAGCACCTTCCCCGCCGGGTCGATGGCCACGACCGTCCCCGAGCGATGGTCGCCCGCCTCGGGCTCGACCGCGAGCGCGTACACGGTCCCATCGGACCCCACGCTGACGGACCAGAACGCGGATCCGGCCTGGCTCAGGGTGAGCGGCCAGCCGGAGCGCACGCGGCCGTCCGATGCCACGGCCACGAGGCTGCCGCCCTTGCCCGACGCCCCCGCGAGCGAGAGGTAGAGGGTGCCGTCCGGACCCGTCGCGGGCTCGGCGCGGAAGTAGGCGCAGCCCGCCGTGTCGGGACCGCAGTAGCCGGTCCAGGCGAGCGCTGCCGAGGACCGATACGGCCAGCCGGAACGGATGGCGCCTGTCCTCGGGTCGACGGCGTAGACGGTCGTCGCCTTGTCGCTCGAGACCAGGAAGCTCGTGCCATCCGGCGCGACGATCGGTGGTGCGAGCATGACCGGCTCGCCGGCCCCGTTCCATTCGGAGGTCGCCTCCGCCGCGAGCGACACGGACTCGAGGAACCGGTGGCCACTGGCATCGAAGCCGAGGATCCGGCTCGTCGGCTCACCGTTCGCCCCACGGATGACGAACGTCGTCCCACCCGGACCGACGGCCGGCCTCGATGTCTGGCCCGCCACGGTGATCGGCCAGCCGGGGCTCACACCGCGGCCGTAGAAGGCGGTGATCTCGGTCGACGCGGCCGGCAGGTCGCCGGAGGGGAGGTTCAGCCACACGTCGAACGCGGTGCCATCCGGGCCCATGCTCGTCGCGACGTTCCGACGCTTCGGGCCCGGCTCGGCCATGCCCTGGCCTCCGACCGGGAAGCCAGGCGTCAGCTTGCCGGCTTCGGTGACCACGGCGACCCACGCCGGCTTCGTCTTCGCGAAGTCCATCAGCATCACGTGGAGGCGTTGGCCGACGACCGCCGAGACGTGCCCGCCGGATGTGTAGACCGAGCCATGCAGGTCGACCGGCCACCCCGGGATCGGTCGTGCGTCGGCTCCGAGCGCGAACCCCCATCCAGCGTCGATGCCCGAGCAGACGACCCGGATCGACCCGTCCGAGGCGATGTTCGGGATCTCGCAGCCTGACACGCCCTCGAGCCGCACCGGCCAGCCGGTCCGAACGGCACCGGCCCGGTCGAGGGAGACGACGAAGGTGTCGTTGCCGGCGGGGAGCGCCAGGTAGAGGACGCCGTCGGGGCCCGGGACGAGGTGGAGGGCCGCGTCGGCCGATGCCTTGAGCGGCACGGCACTCGCGGGGGCAGGCAGGACCTTCGGGACGGCGGCGGGCGCCGTCGGGCTCGCGGCGGGCTCGTTCGATGGCGACGCGGCCGACGGCGGCGGCGGCGAAGGCGGCGATGCGCTCGCGCTCGGCTCGACGCTCGGACTCTGGCTCGCCCTCACGGATGGCGTCGGGCTCGTGCCGGCAGTCGAGCAGCCGGCCAGGAACAGGACGGCGACGAGGATCGGACCGAAGCGTCGCATCGCCAAGCCCCTCCCTTGTTCGGACGCCAGCGGTGAGACGCGATCCCTGCGCTATCGTGACGCCACTGGCCACCTGTGCGGCGAGCGGCCCTATGTCAGGACGGCAGGCCGACACCTCGACCTGCCGTCCCGTGATCGCCGCCGGTCGCGGCCGACGTCAGGTCGTCACCGGCACCTTCGCCTCGGCGAGGGCCTTGAAGTTCTCGACCATGTGCGCCATCTGCCGCTCGATGTACCGCTCGACGAACAGCCGGTCGATCGCGGCCCCGAACAGGCCGGCCGGCACCTGGTACTCCATGTCGAACGTGCAGAGCGTCGCGTCGCCGTCCGGCTCGTAGCTGAAGCGCATGTCGAACGGGCCCATGCTCGGGCTCGTCGCCTCCATGTGGATGAGACGCTTCGGCTCGACCTCGAGGACCTTCCCCACCCCCTCGATCGAGCGGCCCAGCATCTTCATCGTCCCGTCGAACCTGCTGCCGACGGCATCGAACGGTCCGGTGAGGTTCCGGACCTCCCAGTAGGGGTTCCACTCCGGCAGCCGGTCGACCGCGACGCCGAGCGCCCAGACGTGGTCGATCGGCGCCTCGATGCGATGCGTGTTGCGCGCGTGACCCATGACCACTCCCTTCCGGAGCGAGCGGGTCGGTCTCGCCAGTGGCTCGGCGCGGCTCCGGCGGCCGGGGTTCGGGCCGCGCGTCGTCGCCTCCCGCAGACGGGCGTGTGACGCAGGTCTGCGGACGTTGTTGCAGCCGTTGCGGGTCTTGGGACCGCACGCCTCAGCCGCGTGCGCCCGCTCTCAGCTCCGCCCGGAGCGACGAGAGGTACGACGCGGCGCCCGAGTAGTCCGGCCAGGTGACGCGAGCCTCTATCTCATAGGCGGCCGCGGGCTCCGACAGCCGGTGTCGCGGCGGCGCGTCTCGGTCGACGAGTCGCGCACCCGCGGCCTGCTCCAGCGCTCGATCGGTCGTCGCGATCTCGGCGTCGAGCACCTCCGCCAGCGCGAGGTACGTCGCGTCGTAGACCGTCAGCCCGAACCGTTCGGCGCGGTCGATCGCGAGCAGGAGCGTCGCCCGGCCGACCTCGACCGTTTCGCTCACGACGTCGTCCAGCGCGTGTAGCGCCTCGACCACATCAGCACCTGCGAACCGGTGGCGCACGATGAGCGGGTTCGACACCTCGAGCCAGAAGTGCCCCGGCACCACGACCGGCCGTCCGTCGCGCAGCCAGCCCCTCGCGAGCGCGCTCCAGCGATCGGACTCGGGTTCGGCGAGGACCAGCGTGAGTCCGACCGAGGCGTCCATGACGATGGCGGCGGTCATCCCGCGCCCTCCTCGCCGGGGTCCTTGGTCCCGCCGTCGGGTGAGGGCCCGAGCCGACGGCTCGCGGCCCTGACCAGCTGGTCGGTCCGGTCCTCGCGGTCCTGCCGGATCATCTCGGCTGTCGTGATCCGCGGCTCCGGCGCGCCGGGATAGCGGCGCGCCATTCGCTCGCGGAACTCGTCGAGCCGGTCGAGCGCCGCCAGCCCGCGCTCGATCCGGGCCTGCTCGTCCTCGCCGAGCCGCGCCGCCGCCTCCGGCGTGACGAGCACGGCCATCGGCCGCCCATCGCGCTCGATGACGATCGGTTCGCCGGCGGCGGCCGCATCGAGGATCTGGCCGAGCCGCTTCCGCAGGTCCATCGCTGTCACGGTTCTCATGGTAAACCATGATAGTCTGTTGTCATATCGCACGTGGGTGGAGCCCGGCGCCGACGCCCCGCAGCCGCCCGCGGGGTCAGCGCCGCCTACGCGCCGAATCGCGCGCGCGTGCTCGGCAGGAAGAGCGCCACGACCGCGCCAGCCGAGAGGACGAGGCCATAGAGCCACGCCGAGTCGGGGAGACGGCTGAACAGGGACGCCCCCATCCCGAGGAACCCGAGGATGACGGCGCCCGTCCACGCCCACGCCCGCCCGAGGGGGAGGCCGATCGCGCAGGCCCAGAGCGCGGCGTCGACCACGGCCATCAGGAGCACGAAGAATCGCGCCTCCCGCGGAGCCGACGCGCCGAGGAACGGCTCGCCGATCCACCAGACCGCGAAGAGGATCAACGGGATGAGTCCGAGCGCGGCGATCGCCAGGAGGATGGTCACGGCCCAGACCGCGACCGTCCCCACGATGCCGGAGCCGACCTTCGACGAAGCCATCACCACCACCTCGATCCCGCCCGTGTGACGCTCGACGGCGCGAGGTGTGGCAGGGCCAAGGGGAGCGCGTCCCCGTCCGCGGTGGGCTTGAACAGGGTTGCTAGTACGCGATCCCATCCCGCGGATAGCGCTCGGCGAGCTCGTAGATCGACAGTTGCCGGAGCTCGAGGTCCTCGAGACGCCCGTCCTCCGATCGGAACTCGGCAACGCGACGCAGGTAGTAGCCCTCGTTGCTGATCCCGACCCGTGGACCGAGCGCGCGAACCACCGATGGGAGCTCGTCCAGCGCCTCGGCGATCAGCTCAGCTTCGTGCCGCTCGAGGACACGCTTGAGGCTCCGGTTGGCGGTCACGCTCCCCATTGCCGTGCAGGGTATCGATCAGCGAGGCGATCGTGAAGTGCGATCCACTACACGCGAACCTCATGCGCCACCTTCCGCAGCCGAAAGACAAT
>JAPVSP010000168.1:0-2416 GCA_047519685.1 Chloroflexota bacterium | reverse complement strand
CGCGGATCCGCTGGCACCGCCGTGTAGAGGTGGGCCGAGCCGTCGCGACCTTCGGGGTCCACCGCGGGCGGCTCGGGGCGCTGGCGCTCCCACGGAGGCTCGGGCGGACGCCGGGCCAGGTTGGCGACGATCGACCGGCCGAGCGCGAGCGCGTGCTCGTCGTCCAGCGCCTCGTGGTCGGCGACGCCGGAGCGTCGAGCGTGGACCTCCGCTCCGCCGAGTTCCTCGGCCGAGACGTCCTCCCCGGTCGCGGCCTTCACCAGCGGTGGACCGCCCAGGAAGATCGTGCCGGTCCCGCGGACGATGACGGTCTCGTCGCTCATGGCCGGCACGTAGGCCCCGCCGGCCGTGCTCGAGCCCATGACGAGCGCGACCTGGGGGATCCCGAGCGACGACATCCGGGCCTGGTTGTAGAAGATCCGACCGAAATGCTCCCGGTCGGGGAAGACCTCCGCCTGGAGCGGAAGGAAGGCGCCGCCGCTGTCGACCAGGTACACGCACGGCAGGCGGTTCTCGAGGGCGATCTCCTGTGCCCGCAGGTGCTTCCTCACCGTCAGCGGGTAGTACGTCCCGCCCTTGACCGTCGCGTCGTTCGCGACGATGACACAGGTGACGCCCTCGATCCGCCCGATGCCGGTGACGATCCCGGCGCCGGGCGCCTCGTCGTCGTAGAGCCCGTTCCCGGCGAGCGGGCTCAGCTCGAGGAACGCCGTGCCGGGATCGACCAGCCGGTCGATCCGGACGCGGACCGGGAGCTTGCCGCGCTCGAGGTGGCGCTGGATCGAGCGCTCGTCGCCGCCGGCGCTCGGCCCTGCGAGGGCGGCCTGGCGTCGGCGGAGCTCGTCGACGAGGGCGGCCATGGCAGCCCGATCCGCCTCGGCCTCCGGGCTCGCGGGGTCGATCCGGCTGCGCAGGACGGCCATGGCCCGATGATACGCGGCCGGGCTGACCGCTCGGACCGGTGCGGATCCGGGCGGTCAGGGCCCCTTCCGCGTCTCCTGTGCCATCATTATTCACGCGGATTTCACGGACCAGTGGTCATGTGATGTCGCGCGCCGAGCGTCCGAGCCTCACCCTTGGCGGGGCCGCCCGTTTCGGCGACCGAGCCGATGGGGGCGCAGGAGGTCCTTCCTTGTGAGGTTGTTCGCCATCTACTGGGCGCTCCGGTCGGCCTACCTCGATCCGGGCTCGGGCAGCATGATCGTCCAGGGCTTCGTCGCGTTCCTGGTCACGGTGCCGTTCGTCCTCCGCTCGTCGATCCGTCGTGCCATCTCGCGCGTCCGCCAGGACCGGTCGCAGCGAGACTGAGGGCGCTCGGGCCGACGGAGCGAGCGGCGCACGACGCCGCCACGCATCGCTCCAGGGCCAGGGTCGCGGCGCCGTCGATCCGGCGTCCTTCCGCGACCCGAGCGGCGTCGTCTTCCGCCGCGACGGCGTCGTCCTCCGACAGGTCAACGTCGCCTTCGAGGCCGACTGGCGACGGTTCATGGACGGGGGGCTGTACGACGAGCTCGTCGGGCAGGACCTGATGCTGCGGGTCGAGCCGGTGCCGGGCGACGCCGGTATCGATGATCGGGCGCTGTGTGTCGTCCGGCCCGAGCCGGTCGAGTTCATCTCGTACCCCTACGAGTGGTCGTTCAGCCAGCTGAAGGACGCCGCCCTCCTCACGTTGCGGATCCAGGACGCGGCCCTCGAACACGGCATGGTCCTGCGCGACGCGAGCCCCTTCAACGTCCAGTTCCGGCGCGGCCGGCCCGTCCTCATCGACAGCCTCTCGATCGGCATCGCCGAGCCCGGGCGGCCGTGGGTGGCCTACCGGCAGTTCTGCGAGCAGTTCCTGGCCCCGCTCGCGCTCATGGCCAGGCGCGACGTCCGGCTGGGCTCGCTGGCGTCGGGTTTCCTCGATGGGGTGCCACTCGACCTCGCCGCCAAGCTCCTGCCTCGGCGGACGCTCCTGGATCCCGGCCTCGCCGCCCATGTCCATGCCCACGGGCGGGTGCAGCGTGGAGTCCAGCGGCGGACGGACCTGGCGCGCCGGGCCCGCGTCTCGCCGACGGGCTTGCGCGCGCTCGCGGACAGCCTCCGGCGGACGGTCGAGGCGCTGCGCTGGCGGCCGACCGGCACACCGTGGGCCGACTACGCCGACCAGGACCGGTACGGCGAGGCGGGTCGGCGGTCGAAGGCGGAGCTCGTCGAGCGCTTCCTCGGGATGACGGGCGGAGGCGTGGTCTGGGACCTCGGGTCGAACACCGGCGTCTATGCTCGGATCGCCGCGCGGCTCGGCTGCCGCGTCGTCGCGCTTGACAGCGACCCGGCCGCGGTCGAGCGCGCGTACCTGTCGATCCGTCGCGACGGAGAGACGCGCATCCTGCCACTGCTGGCCGACATCGCGAGCCCCACCCCCGCGTTCGGCTGG
>JAPVSP010000167.1:0-2954 GCA_047519685.1 Chloroflexota bacterium | reverse complement strand
CTGATCCGCGTGGTCGTGCGAGTGCTTGGCGTAGATGGCGAGCCAGCGGTCGACCGAGTACGGCCCGGACTCGCTGTGGGTCCCGGCCCGCTCCCATTCGGCTGGCGTCAGGGACTCGAGCAGGCCGAGGCTGGCGTCGCGGACGGCGCGGAGGACGGCCAGCGAGGGCTCGATGGGCCGCTCGTAGTGGAGGCGGCGGGCCCACTCGGGCTCGTCGTACCCGGCGATGACGGGCGCGTCCTCGGCGACGAGCCGGCGGAGCCGGATGTAGGCCATCGCCTCGCTGTCGGCGAGGTGGTGGACGATCTGGCGCGGCGCCCACTCGCCGGCTGGCTGCTCCCGGTCGAGCTCCTCGGGCGCGATGCCGTCGAGCGCGGCCGCCACGTCGTCGTATCCGCTCCGGAAGCGTTCGAGCAGCCCGGTCCGATCCATGCGCAGGACCTCCGCTGGGTCGCCGAGCCGTCGTCTCAGTCGGCGAACAGTCGAACGACCTCGTGGAGTCCGGCGACGAGCGCATCGACATCCTCGCGGGTCGAGTAGACGTTGAAGCTGGCGCGAACGGTCGCCGAGAGGTCGAGGCGTTCGTGGAGCGGCATCGTGCAGTGGTGGCCGGCCCGGACACAGACGCCCGAGCGATCGAGGACCTGGGCGACGTCGTGCGGGTGGACGCCCGGCACGTTGAACGGGATGACCCCGCCCCGCTCATCCGCCGACGGCCCGTAGAGCTGGAGGTCGGGGAACTCGCGGCGCAGCGTCTCGAGGGCGTAGGCGGTCAGCCCGTGCTCGTGCTCGCGGACGCGGTCCATGCCGAGGGCCATCAGGTACTCGGCGGCGACACCCAGGCCGATCGCCGCGGCGATGTCGGGCGTCCCGGCCTCGAACTTCCAGGGGACGTCGTTCCAGTCGCTCCGCCGGAGGTGGACCTCCCGGATCATCTCGCCGCCCCCGTGGAAGGGCGGCATGGTCTCGAGCAGCTCGCGCCGCGCCCAGAGGACGCCAGAGCCGGTGGGGGCGAGCATCTTGTGGCCGCTGAAGACGTAGAAGTCGGCGCCGAGCGACCGGACGTCGACGCCGAGGTGCGGAACGGCCTGCGCCCCGTCGACGAGGACGAGCGCACCGGCCGCGTGCGCCCGCTCGGCGATCTCGCGGATCGGGTTGATCGTGCCCAGCGTGTTCGAGACGTGGGTGATCGCGACGAGCTTCGGCCGGAGGCGGAGCAGGACGTCGTACACGTCGAGGCGGAGGAGGCCGTCGTCGGTCATCGGGATGAACTCGAGGTCGGCGTCCTTCTCCTGGACGAGGAGCTGCCACGGGACGAGGTTCGCGTGGTGCTCCATCTCGGTCAGGACGATCGCGTCGCCACGGCCGATGTTCCGGCGGCCCCACGAGTAGGCGACCAGGTTGATCGCCTCGGTCGCGTTCCGGGTGAAGACGATCTCGTGGTGGTCGGGGGCGTTGATGAACCGGGCCGCGGACGATCGGGCCGCCTCGTAGGCGGCGGTCGCCCGCTCGCCGATCTCGTAGATCCCGCGGTGGACGTTCGAGTTGTACTCGCGGTAGAAGCGGTCCACGGCCTCGATGACCGCGGTCGGCTTCTGGCTCGTGGCGGCGGAGTCGAGGTAGACGAGCGGCCTGCCGTGGACCGTGGTCGACAGGATCGGGAAGTCGCCCCGGAGCGCATACGGGTCGAGCGGCTCGCGGACGGGGGCCGCTGCGGCCGGCCCGACCGGAGCGGCCGTCGTGCCCGGATTGGTCTCGACCGTCATCGTCGTCCCCGCCCTAGCGGGCGGCCTCCACTGGCTGGCGCTCGATGACCAGGGCCTCGTCCGGGACGTCCGGCTCCAGACCGGCCTCGCGGAGCACCGGCCCGTAGCCCTCGTGCTCCAGCCGCAGCGCGAGGTCCTTCCCACCGCTCTTGACGATCCGGCCCATGGCCAGGACGTGGACGACGTCCGGCGTGATGTAGTCGAGCAGGCGCTGGTAGTGGGTGATGAGCAGGACGCCCATCTCGGGGTTGAGCATCGCGTTGACGCTCTCGGCGACGATCCGGAGCGCGTCGATGTCGAGCCCCGAGTCGGTCTCGTCGAGGATCGCCATCTCCGGCTCCAGGACGGCCATCTGGAGCATCTCGAGCCGCTTCTTCTCGCCGCCGCTGAAGCCCTCGTTGACGTAGCGGGTGGCGAAGCTCTCGTCCATCTTGAGCAGCGCGAACTTCTCGCGGATCTTGCGCCGGAAGTCGCCCATGCTGATGCCGCCGCGGGTGGGGTCGGTGGGATCGACGTTGGGGTCCTTGTCCACGCCCTGCAGCTTCGCGTTGAGCGCCGAGCGCAGGAAGCTCGCCACCGACAGGCCGGGCACCGCCGTCGGGTACTGGAAGGCGAGGAACATGCCCAGCCGGGCGCGCTTGTCGGCCGACAGCTTGAGGATGTCGCGGCCCTTCCAGCGGACCTCCCCACCCTTGATGACGTAGCCCGGGTGCCCCATGAGCGCATAGGCGAGGGTCGTCTTGCCGGATCCGTTCGGGCCCATGATCGCGTGGACCTCGCCCTTGCCGACCGCCAGGTCGATCCCCTGCAGGATCTCCAGGTCCGGGTGGGCGGTGGGGGCGACGCGAAGGCCGCGGATGACGAGCTGCTGGTCGGTGGTCACGGTCGGTTCGTGCTCCGTCGGTGGTCGTGATCGAGCGGTCAGGCCGTGACCGGCTCGGGCTCGTGGATGGACGGGACGCCACCCGCCGGGCGGACCGTCGCCTCGAGGGCGATCGGCCGGGGCGGGAGGAGGTCGGCGAGGGTGATCGATTCGAGCGTCCCGGTGATCGCGTCGCGGATCCGCAGCCAGAGCACGTTGACGGTGCAGCGGGCGGTGCGGTCGCAGACATGGGTCGCAGCCTCCGCCTCGGAGGCGCAGATCATCGGGGCGATCGGCCCCTCCAGGGCGCGCAGGACGTCGGCCAT
>JAPVSP010000166.1:0-3682 GCA_047519685.1 Chloroflexota bacterium | reverse complement strand
TGAGGATCGGGGTGTCGGCCTCGCGGCGGATGGCCCGGCAGACCTCGAAGCCGTCGAGGCCCGGGAGCATGACGTCGAGCACCACCAGGTCCGGAGCATGGCGACGATGCAGCTCGAGCGCGGCCGGCCCGTCCGTGGCCGTGACCACGCCATAGCCGGCGCCCTCGAGGTAGAGGCGGAGCAGCTCGAGGATGTTGCGCTCGTCGTCGACGACGAGGATCGTCTTCATCGGGGCGGAGGATACGCCGCTCCGTGGGCCCGACCGCACGCCCGTGTAAGCGGCGTGTAAGGCGGCGGCCGACGCAGGCCCGATCGATGGCCCGACCCGGGGACCGTTACGACGGTCGTGATGCGGGTCCCGCGGGCGCAGCGAGGCCGCTGGGAGCCTCCGAGAACAGCGTCAGCTGGAGCCCGGCCGGGCCCTCGAGGCGGGCGTTGAGGGACGCCCATGGCGTCCGCGTCGGCGCCGCGATGAGCGTCGCGCCGGCCTCCACCAGGGCCCGGGTCGCCGGGCCGCAGTCGGCCACCTCGAACGCCACTCGGACGTGCCCGGCCACCCGACGCCCGACCTCGACCTCATCGACGTATGCCGCATGCGCCGGGTCGGCGAGCTCGAGCGTCGCCCGTCCCGCCTCCATGATCGTCACCCGGCCGCCGGGCGACGTGAAGGCGGCGCGCTCCCGCAGACCGAGGACGTCGCGGTAGAAGTGGAGCGCCTCGTCGTAGTCGGTCGCGGTCACGACGAGACGCAGCTCTCGCACGGCTGGGGCGTCATCCATGGCGGTCTCCTGGCGATCGGGGATCCGGGGCAGCCGCATGGTAGCCGGGGCCGTCGGGAGCCGCGAGGGCCCGCGCCGCTAGGCGGGCGGGATGGCCGCGCTCAGGGCGAGCGCCGCGGAGAGCAGCGCGTCGGCGGCCGGCCCGCTGACCTGCCCGTCGAGGACGAGGTTCATGACGTCGGTCGTGAGGCGATCGGCGGCCGCCCCGGCCGCTGCCCGGTCCCCGCGGTCGAGCGCGTCGCCGATCTGCGTGACCTGGTCCTCCAGCGACCTGGCCTCCTTTCCAGTCAGCCCGGCGGACCCCCTGGCGCTCGCGATCGCGGCGCGCATCGCATCGATCGCGGCCTGGACCCCGGGGGCGGAGGGCGTCGGGCTGGGGCTCGCGCTCGGGCTTGGGCTGGGGCTCGGGCTCGGGCTCGGGCTCGGGCTCGGGCTGAGGCCTGCGCTCGGCGGACCGGACGGTGTCGCGCTGGCGAGGGCGCCGGCGGCCCCTCCCCGGGCGCCGTCCTGCCCGGTCGTGGAACGCGAGCCGAGCCACGAGAGCAACGTCGCGCCGACGAGGGCGGCGACCAGCAGGACGACTGCCGCCGAGACGATCGCCACGCTGAGGTCGCCTGCCCGTCGCCGGGGCCGGGTGGCTCGACGTGGCCGCGACCCGAGCGGTCGCAGGACGCCCCGCCGGGCCGTCGGCCCTCGAGCGGGAACGCCCTGCACGGGGATCGCCGCCTCGGTGGTCTCCTGCCCCGTCACCGGACGTCCGGGACGCACCTTCGACCCCGCACGGTCACGAAGCGGCGAGGCCGGACCGAAGCGACCGAGGCCGGGGGCGCCGACCATCCGTGTCGCTCCGCCGAGCGAGGCCGCGGCCCCGCCGAGCGAGATGACCACCGGCTCGCCGGATGTGGCGACGATCGGCTGTGCCGTGCGAGTCGGCGCCGCGTCCCCGTGGGCCGCGACGATCCGCCTGCGCTCGCTGCGGAGTGCCTCCCTGAGCATCCGCCCGAACGATCCCGCGTCCGGCCGGTCGGCCGGGTCCGGGGCGAGCGCGGACCCGACCGGCGCATCGAAGGCCGTCCCCAGCTCGGGCAGGATCGACGAGACCGGGGGCGGAGGCTCCTCCCGCCGCGCGACGAGCGCCTCGACCGTCGTGCTCGGCCGCGGTCGCCGGCCGGTGAGGGTCTCGAAGGCGGCGGCGCCCAGGCCGTAGACGTCGGCCGCGCGCGAGGCGGGGAGGCCGGTCAGTCGCTCGGGTGCGAGATAGGCGAGCGTGCCGAGGGTCGTGCCGTCGGCCGTCAGGGCCCTTCGGTCGGTCGCATCCTCCACGAGGACGACACCGAAATCGCCGATCTTGGCCCGCCTGCCGGCGAGGAGGATGTTGTGGGGCTTGACGTCGCGATGCAGGAGCCCGCGACGGTGGAGCTCCTCCAGACCCTCGGCGACCGAGGCGAGCAACGGGACGGCCACGGCGGGCGACAGCCGCCCGGTGGCCCGGAGCCGATCGGCGAGCGAGCCGTCCGGGCAGAGCTCCATGACGTAGAACGGCTCGCGATCCGCGGTCGGGTCGCCGGGCTCGACGTCGTAGACCGAAACGACGGCCGGGTGGTTGACCGCCGCAAGGGCGTGCGCCTCACGGCCGAAGCGCTCGACGACGACCGGATCGCCGGCGAGGTTCGGCAGCAGGACCTTGAGCGCGACGTCACGGCCGAGGCGGAGATCGTGGGCGCGGTACACGGTCGCCATGCCCCCGGCCCCGAGCGGCGCGTCGACGCGGTATCGGCCGGCGAGGATCTCTCCGAGGCGCGGCATGGGTCGCAGCGTACCCGATGCGCTACGATCGGCCCGCCCCGAGCGGGTCCCACCCCAGTACCGAGGCCGCCCGTACCTTCGGATGTTCGCCACGCTCGCCGGCGGCCTGCCCCGCCCGCCCCTCGATCGTCCGGCGGCCGGGCCGGACGAACCGGACGCCGCTCAGCCGCTCCTCGCCGACAGGCTCGTGGGTGCCGTCCTGGCCGCCCAGGTCGAGGCCGGTCTCGAGCCGCTCGTCGACGGGGACCAGCGAGGGGCCGAACCGCTGCGGGCGACCGCGCTGGGCCTGGCCGGCGTCTCCGACGACCCCACGACGGGCCGCCTCGTCCTGACCGGCCCGGGCGACCCGCGCTGGGAGCGCCCAGTCCTCGTCGACGGCTGGCGCGCGACCGCCGCGATGACCGACCGCGCGGTCAAGCAGATCGTCGGCGGCCCCTACACGTTGGGACGCCTGCTGGCGACCGACCCGTCGACGAGGGCCGCCGTGACGCTCGCGATCGCCGAGGCCCTCAACCCCGAGCTGCGCGCCCTGGCCGCCGCGGGCTGCCCGATGGTCCAGATCGACGAGCCGGCCGCCGTCCGGATCGGCGACTCCCCGGACCAGCAGGCGCTCTTCGTGGCGGCCCACCGTCGGCTGCTCGAAGGCGTGGCCGGGACCCACCTGTCCCTCGCCGTTACCGGCGGGAACGCGGATGCGGCGGGGCCCGCCACGTTCTTCGATCCGCCGTATGCGAGCTACCTGTTCGACCTGATCGAGGGCCCGGACAACTGGCGGCTGATCGCTCGGGCGCCCGGAGAGCGAGGCGTGATCTGCGGAGCGGTCCCTGCCGGGAGGGAGTCCGGCGTCGTCAAGGAGGTCCTCGTCTGGGCGGCCCACTATGCCGCCTCCACCGGGGGACGAGGGCTCCAGCGGGTCGGCCTCGCGACCGCCGGGTCGCTCGCCTCGTTGTCCTGGGCGGTCGCGCTGGAGCGGCTCGAGCTGCTGGGTCGAGCGGCTCGGCTGGCGGACGCCTCGCCCGAGCGCCTGGTGCGCGAGCTCGAGCCGGCGGCCATCCGGGCCGCGCCACGGGCGCCGCGTCGCGCCCGGCCGGCGCCGG
>JAPVSP010000165.1:0-3535 GCA_047519685.1 Chloroflexota bacterium | reverse complement strand
GTGCCCGACCGAGGGGTCCTTCCCACGGGGGACGCCGCCGCATCGCTCACGGTGACCACGGCGCGCCCGCCCGGGCGCAGGACCCGGACCATTTCCCGAAGCGCCGCCTGCGGGTCGGGGAAGAACTTCATGCTGTCGAGCGAGGCGACCACGCTGAAGCGGCCGTCCTCCCACGGCAGCACCGCTGCGTCGCCCAAGACGATCTCGGCCGTCCCGGCCGCGATGCGGTCGGCGAGCCGCCGTCGGGCCATCTCGACTTGGATCTCGGACGCGTCCAGGCCGGCGACATGGCTGACGTGCGAGGCCTGTTCGACCAAAAGCCCCGCGGACCCGCAGCCGACGTCCAGGAGGACATCGTCGGGCTGGAGGTCCAACTCGGCGGCCATCGCCCGGTAGAACGACCCCTTCCTCGCCCTCGCCACCATCATCCGGACGCCGATCCGCCCGAGCGGGCCTTGCGGTACCCCCACCGACGCATAAACGAACGACCTGCGCAGACCCACGTCGGTTCCCCCCTTCGACCGGGCCACGGCGACGCCGATGCCTCCCAGGGCTGCCGCCCCGGCCGCGACGAGCACCCACGGGCGCATCGCGAAACCCTCCTGCCCCCGTTCGCGGGTCGGTCTCGCCAGTGGCTCGGCGCGGTCCCGGCGGCCAGGGTATGGGCCGCGTGTCAGAGCCTCCCGCTGGCGGTCACGCTAGCCGCTGATCGCGGGTCTGGCGAGAGGCGAACGGACCCGCGGCACGCCACCCACCGCCCGGAAGCGGCGGAGGGCCCCGATGAGACGCCAGGGGCCGGAGGTCTACGAAGCGACCCAGGTGAGGACGCCGGTCACTCGGATCAGAGTCGCGACCGGCAGCGCCCGGGCGATGAACGCCGACACGACGTACCGTCGCGCAGACGGTGCGGGACGCCCGGTGCGCCGTCACGACGCGGAGAGTGCGCCTGGACTGGCTGGAGGCGCTCGAGAGAGAGGCGCCTCCAGCCATCGCCGTTGCGGCCAGGATCAGTACGCGATCGTGCCCGAGAACAAGAGCGCCTCGGCCTCCGTCACGCCAACGTTGCCGGCGCCGGTGGCATGCGCGAACCGCCCGGTGCCGCCGGTGGCCTGCCAGAAGATCGCGACGTCCAGCATGACCTCGGGGTTCGGCCACGGGTAGAGCCGGAACGTGCCGTGATACGCCAGGTAGAGGGTGTCCCCGTTGGCGGCCGTGATCGTCATCGCGCCGTGGTCCATCGACCCGACTCCCGTCGCCAGGTCGAGGTACATGCACTGCGCTCCCATGAGTGTGCTGCGCCCGAGGTGCAGCAGCTCGCCTTGCGCGACGAAGGTGTCGCGGCCCATCGCCCCCGGCGAGCAGCCGGTGGGGGGACCCTCGGTTTCGACACCGACCGTCGCGGTGCCGCCGAACGGCCGGACGGGGTCGGCCGCAGCGACCGGCGCGGCGAACACGAGACAGAGAGCACCCGCGACCAGCACGGCCATCAGGGATCGCATCTTCATCGCGGACCTCGCGTGCTTCCCGCGGGTCGGTCTCGCCAGTGGCTCGGCGCGGTCCCGGCGGCCAGGGTATGGGCCGCGTGTCAGAGCCTCCCGCACTCGGAGCGAAGGCTGACGTGAGCAGCCCGGGATGGGCTAGAGGCATCGGTCGCGAACTGATGGGGCGCTCATCGGCGCGGCTCAAGGCTCGGCCTACCTGGGCCATCTCGCGGGCAGCACCGATGGATCGGACAGATAGGGAGAGCGAAGGCTGGTCGGGGCGAGAGGAGTCGAGCCTCCGGCACCGACCTCTTTGTCCCGGTCTGGGTGCTCCAGTGTCGCGTAGCCGTGGCGCTCTCGACATTGTCCGTGGAACCCAGCCGGGCTTACGTGCCGGGCCGGACTCGAGCTCGGCCAGAAACTCGGCGGGCGTGCGCACGGGAATCAGTCCCGCGAGTACCGTGAGGCTGCGTCACCCGAGACCCGTCGTCGTCAGGAAGGAGCGGTCGGTCGCGAGTGGCCACGACCTCGGCGGGCGGCAGGAGCGGTGACCAGCAGCGCATCCCACACGGTGGTCATCCGTCCCGCCGGCAACGAACGGCCGAAGTCGATCTCGACGCAATCCTGACCTCGCCGAAGCCGGCGAGGTGCGCAGGACGAGGTCGTTATCGGCCGTCCGGCCCATCCCGCCGACTTCGCGTCTAAGTGCCTACCCAGGTGGGAAGGTCGGCGCCACCTACGCTGGCTGGGCCGCAGCCACCAGCACGCGCTCAGCCCCGCGGTTCGGGCGCAGCATGCTGAACCCCAGCCACACGAACCAGCCGATCTGGGCGAGTCCGAAGAGGATCGCCAAGTCCGTGAGCGGCGGGATCACCGAGGCGAGCCCGATGGCGCCGACCACCACGCCGAACCAGCCCAAGGCCCGAGAGAACCCGCCCACCCGAAGGCCCGCGATGCTCACCAGCAGGACCCACAGGCCGCCGAGGATCTCGCCATCGGCGCAGCTGAGGCCATCCGAGACCGGCTCGATCGCCTGCCACATGGACACCGCCTGGGCCGGGTTCGAGGGATAGAGGGTCACGACCGCGCCCATGCCGGCGTTGAACACGAGGCCGCTCGCGACGAGCAGCGCCGCCCAGATCAGCGCGACCGCGGTCGCGGTCTGCATCAGCGCCGGAGCCGCCGGCTTCAGGCGCTCGTACAGAGCCAGCGCAAGGACGGACAGAGCGACCCCGAAGACCACGTAGGTGATCAGGTACATGACCTGCATGGCGCCGTGGTTGGCGGCGAGCGAGGCGACCTTGGCGGCCGGGCCCACCGCGCTGTGGTAATCGACCAACAGCAGGAAGAAGGGCATCGCCAGCAGGTAGGCGGCCGCCAGGAAGAGCGCCGCGAGACCGCCTGCCTTCTGGTACCCGGTGATGCTCCGACCGATGGTGTTCATCGCTTCTCTCCCAATCTGGCCTCGGACCGCCTCATTGCCGGTCCTGTTGGCCTGTCTCTCTGTTGTGGTTGGCGCTGACGTCGACGAGCCGCCCACGCCAACGTCCAACCTGACCTCTGACATGCCTGCCTGGCCTATCCGGCGCGTGGTCGGGGGCCAGATTCGACGGGACTGACCGAGACCAACGGCATTCCTAGATCACGCACTCGCTTGAGCAGTCCGTGAAGCGCGGCCTGGTCGACGACCGGACCGGTCATGAGCGTGTCGCCACCGTCGAGCGTGATCGTCAGGCCCTCGAACCAGTCCGCCCATCGTGAATCGAGCCGGCCCGTGATCCGGATCTGATAGACCGTCGGTTGGCCCGAGTGGTGGGGGTCGAGATCCTGGGACATCGTTCCGTGCCAATCGTGGATGGTCATTGCCAGCTCACGCCGCGGCCTCGCCGACGTCGCCCGGGGCGGGCTCCCTGACCAGCTCGACGGCCAGGACGAGGCCGTCACGCATCCGGATGATCCGGTCGCAGGCCGCCCCGACCTCCGCGTCGTGGGTGACGAGCACGAACGTCTGGCCGTGCTCGCGGTTGAGCTTCCGGATCAGGCCGAGGAGCTCC
>JAPVSP010000164.1:0-6208 GCA_047519685.1 Chloroflexota bacterium | reverse complement strand
GAGACCCGGATCCCCGAGCTCGGCCGGTTCGCCGAACCCGCGCTCCTCATCCTCGTCAGCCTCAGTGACGGGCCGAAGCACGGCTACGCGATCATGAACGACGTCGAGGCCGGCACCGGCCGGCCCCTGGGGCCGGGAACCCTGTACGCCGCGCTCGCTCGCCTGGAGGAGCGCGGCCTCATCGAGGCGCTGGCCCCGATCGATCGGCGCCGCCCCTATCGACTCACCGCTGTTGGCGCAGGCGTCCTGGCCGGGCAGCTCCACGATCTCGCCGAGTTCGCGCAGCTCGGTCTGAAGCGCCTCGGCCGGTCTCCAGGCTGACAGGACTGCGTCCCATGATCACCCTGCTCCTCCGCCTCTATCCCGCGCGCTGGCGAGCCCGCTACGGCGACGAGTTCGAGCTGGTCCTCGCGGACCGCCCGCTCGGCCCGTTCGATGTCGCGGACGTCCTCCTCGGCGCCCTCGATGCCCACCTCCATCTCCGCGGCCTCGGAGCCGCGTCCCTCCACCGAAAGGGCTTCGCCATGACACTCCGCATCGGGGGATACGCCGCCATCCTCGGCGGCCTCCTGTGGTTCATCGCCCTCGCAGGCAATGTCATCAACAACAGCGACGAGACCAACTCCTGGTGGATCGGCATCGTCCTGGTGGTCGCCACGATCGCCACCCTGATCGCCCTGGTCGGGCTGAGCGCCTTCCAAGCGCGCCACTACCCCGCGCTCACTTGGGCCGCCGTTGCCATCCCCGCCGCGGGCGGCGTCGTCGCTCTGCTCGGGGCCGTGGCGATCACGGTCAACGGCGACAGCGACCGCGTGATCATCGGCGACTTGAGCGGGTGGGCGATCGCCACGCTAGGCCTGCTCGCGATGCTCGCAGGGTCCGGGTTGTTCGCCCTGGCCACGTGGCGGACCCGAAGTCTGTCCCGGAGCGCTGCCGGACTGCTTGCGCTGGGCGCACTCATCGTCGTGCCGGGACTCAGCGGGCTGTCCGGCGGATTGGTGCCCTCGGCCCTCGTGCCGCTCGCGATCCTCGCTTCAGTCCTGCTCTTCCCGGCCGGCTGGGTGGCCCTGGGGATCAGCGCCCTGCGCACCGACCGGGCGGGCGGCTCGTTCGAAGGAGCGATCTCATGAGGCGGATGATCCGCGCCGTCCTTGGGGCGGCACTCTTGGTCATCGCACTCGTGCCGTCGGCCGCCGCCGACGGAGCCGTCGTGACCCGCGGCGAGGTGCACGCCTTCGCCACCGGCATCGGACTCAGTATCGCTGGACGGGCGCGGATGATCCGAACGGCGGACGGAAAGACGATCGTCACGGTCCACGTGACCGGCCTGGCGCCGGACACGACCTACGGGGCCCACGTTCACCAGCAGGCCTGTGGCGTCGGCGACGCCGATGGCCACTACCGGTTCGACCCGATCGGACCGGCCGCCCCGCCGAACGAGATCTGGCCGGCCTTCACGACCGACGCTGCCGGCGTCGGCAACGGCAAGGCGACCGCGGAGGGGACAGCCGGTCCCACGGCCGTCTCGGTGGTCATCCACGCGCCGGGAGGCGCGAAGATCGCCTGCGCCGATCTCTACTGACTGGGGAACAGCCCGGGGCACGTGGGCCCCGGGCCGTCGGCGGCCGCTCCGGCCCCCGATGGGCGAGGGCTGCGGAGGGGGGTGATCCATGACCCGCGCTCTCGCCCTTGCTTCACCGAGACGGAGTCGATCGCTCGGCCTGGTCGGGATCCTAGGTGGCCTCCTGATCCTGGCCCCGTTCCTGGTCGAGCTTCCCGGCCCACCGGTCAACCAGGCCGCCTGATCCTGTTCGCGCTGGGCCCCGGTCGACGCCGGGCCGACGCCCAGCAGATGAAGGCCGGCGCGGCGGTGCCGGTGAAGTCCAGCCTGGGCGGCGACCAGGGGCTCGCGATCTTCGCCGCCGGCTATCCCGGCGCCGGACGGGCCGCAGGCTGGCTGGTCGTGCCGACTCATGAGGCGGACTGACCCCGACCATCGCGCCAGGGCTGCGAATCCCCGATCGCCACCCTATTCCTGCGGGACATGCGTCCGTCGACGATGAGGATGGCCCGCCACAAGGTCGGTCGTTTCGATCACCGCCTTGCGAGGAACACAAGAGCCCCTGCGACCACGAGCACCGCGATTCCGGCGACGAAGACCCAGTCGCCCCACCAGATGTCTTTGTTGATCCGGCCGACCAGGATGAGGATCGCGGAGACCACCGCCAGCAGGGTCGCGAATGGATGAGACCTCACACGAGACGGCACCTGGTTCCTCCGATCAAGGCGGCCCGACAGGGCCGGAACGAGTGACCCACTGCGGGCGCTACCCGCGGAACGCATCCATGAACCGCACTCGGGTCCCGACGCGCATGGCCGAGTTGGCGTAGACGCGGCCGGCCAGCCAGGTGAGCCCCGCGATGGCCGCCACGGTGAGAGCGAGCGCGAGTCCGACCTGCCAGGCAGGCACGTCGCCGCCGGTGGTCCGCACTGGCATGAGAATCGGCGCGAACGGGGGCAGCACGGAGGCGACCGTGACGACGGGGCTCGCCGGGTTGGCCAGGGCGAGGTAGGCGAGCAGGTACGAGCCGATCTGGAACACCGCGACCGGGACGATGGCGCTCTGGACCTCCTCCGGGCGCGAGACCAGGGCAGCCAGGGTCGCGTAGCCAGTGGCGTAGAGCAGGAAGCCGAGCAGGAACCACAGGAGGTACCCCATGACCGCGTCGATCCCGAGGGCCGGGGTGGTCACCACGTTCGTCACGGCGACCGCGGCCAGCGTCGCGGTCGCCACGATCGCGAGCTGCAGCATGGCCATCAAGCCGATCCCGACGATCTTCCCGGCCAGCAGCTGGCTCGGCCGGACGGTGGCGAGGAGGATCTCCATGATCCGGGTCGCCTTCTCCTCGACGACGCCCTGCGCCACCTGGCTCCCGTAGAGCCCGAGCGTGATGAACAGCAGGATCGCGACGCTCAGCCCGACCACCCGATCCTGTGTCAGCTGCGGGTTCTTCGGCTGCAGGGTCTGCACCGGGATCTGCGCCCCGCTCATCGCCGACGCCAGCGTTGTCGGGGCCACGCCGGCCGCCGCGAGGCGGGCGGCCACCACGGCCCACTCGAGCGGGCCCTGCACCAGCGAGGGGGCCGACTGCTTCACCACGACGGTCGGCGAGCTCGCGGACCCGGTCACCAGGACGTCGAGGGTACCCCCGGACACCTGGGCCCTGCCCGCGGCCTCGTCCGTCACGTTGCTGACCGTGACCGGCTGCCCCAGCGCGGTCGCCGTCGCGCTGAAGGCCTGCTCGAGTGCCTGCGATCCGCCGCTGAAGCCGACCCGCACCGTCGTGGTCCGGCCGCCGATGAGGGAGTACCCGACGATGCCGATCACGACGAGGGCGACCATTACGATGGTCCCGCCGGTGAAGACGCGAGAGCGCAGGCGGACGAGCATCTCGCGCCGCACGACGAGGATGAAGGCGGGCAGCGCGCCGCCCGACTCGGGGGCGGGAGATGCTTGGGTCACGACTGCGCCTCGCCGTTCATCGCTCCTCCGGGGGCATTCCCATCAGCCGTTCACGACGAGGGCGAGGACGGCTGTGACCGCGAGCACCGCGTATCCGGCGACCGCGATCCAGTTGCCGATGAGGATCACGGCGACCACCACCGGCACGATCAACCCTGGACTACGCAAGGCCTGGCTCCTCCGATGGCTGGCTCTCTCCGACGACGTCGCGGAACACCTCGACGAGGCTCGGCGCCGCGCGTCGGAACTCCTGCACCGGCCCGGTCTCCAGGGCCGCCCGCAGGATCGCCTGGTCGTCGGCCCCGTCGCCCAGCTCGAGCAGGACGCGGGTCCCGTCGACGCGCACCACGGCGGCACCCGGCAGGCGCTCCAACCAGCCTGCCGGAGAACTCGGCGCGTCGACCCACAGTCTCCTGGGACCTTCCCGGCGCAGGTCGTCGACCGTTCCGCAGGCGACGAGGCGGCCGTGGTCGATGATCCCGACCCGGTCGCAGATCCGCTCGACGAGGTCGAGCTCGTGGCTGGAGAAGACGACCGCGACGCCCGCATCGGCCCGCTCGCGCAGGACCCCGGTCATCACGTCGAGGGCGACCGGGTCGAGCCCGGAGAACGGCTCGTCGAGCACGAGGACTTCGGGCGCGCAGACGAGTGCCACGGCGAGCTGCATCCGCTGCTGGTTGCCGTGGCTCAGCGCCTGGAGCTCGTCATCGCGGCGGTCCGCCAAGCCGAACCGCTCGAGCCAGTCCGTGGCCGCCCGCCGCGCGTTGGCACCGGCCATGCCGTGGAGCTCCCCGAGGTAGATGAGCTGCTCCATGAGGCGCATCTTCGGGTACAGGCCACGCTCCTCGGGCATGTACCCGATCCGGCGGCGGATGGCGAAGTCGAGCGGGACACCGCCCCAGCGGACCGCTCCCGCGTCGGCGCTCAGGACCCCGAGCACGATCCGCATCGTCGTCGTCTTGCCCGCGCCGTTGCGGCCCACGAAGCCGAACAGCTCGCCGGCGCGAACGTCGAAGGTGAGGTTCTCGAGGGCTGCGAGGTCGCCGTAGCGCTTCGAGACACCGTCGATCTCAAGCACTCGAGCGTTGCCGTTCATCTCGTGACCTTCATGCCGAACGCATTGATGCTAGCTTGCTTGCGGTCTCTGATGACGAAACGCACGACCTCGCCGACCTGCGGGCGCCGTCAGGCCTGGCGACAGAGCAGCTGATCTATCGCGGACGGGCGGAAGGCTGGCTCGTCGTCCCGGTCCTCGACCCCGAGTGACGATCGCTCACCGTCGCGATCCGTCGAGCGGCTGGACTCGTGTGACAGCACCCTGCCTCAGGCCGAGGTCTTCGCGCCCGGCCATCCGTTCGAGGCCACTCCTGATAGTAGATGGGCGACCTCCTAGACAGCGTGGCTTGCCCGTCAGCCGGAGTCTGCTCGATCTCCTGGGCAGCATGAGCATGGCGGGTTCCGCTACCTGCCCCGGTCGGCCCGTCATCGGATCGTCGTGAAGCCAAGGATGAAAGCCGCCGCGAGGTCTGGCTCGAAGTAGATGGCATGACCCACACCGTCGATGACGTCCGGCTCCGAATCACGCACTGAGGCGAGGTGCGTGGCGATATCCCGGAACACCCCCGAGGTCTGCGATCCGTACGAGAAGCGCACCTCGACTGGGCACGCGGCGAGCGCCGACTTGTCGACAGACTCCGCGGTGAGGATCGGGGCATCGTCGCGAGCGAAGGCCTCGGCGTTGAGCTCCTCGCGCCGCGCGTACCACTCACGGCCCGCCGGCGGTGTCAGGAAGGCCTGGGGCTCGGACCCTGGGGCCGGGTCGGCCGTTAGCGCGAACACCCGGTACGCTCCGGCCCAGTCTCCGGGGTGGCTGTCGAGGTGGGCCTCCATCGCGGCGGTCAGGGCCCGCCGGACGCCCTCACCGCCCGCCACGGAACGGAACAGGCCTGGCTCGTAGACGAGCGCGCATCGGACCAGCGCCGGGTGCCGAAGCGCCAGTCGCACTGCGACGATGCCGGCTGAGCTCCCGCCGAAGACGATGGCCTCGCTCAAGCCGAGCGCGTCGAGCAGTCCCGCCGCGTCGTCGGCGTGCTGGGCAGAACCCCGTCCTGGCCAATCGTCCCGGCCGCTGCGCAGTGTCCCCCGGCGGTCGTATGTGACGACCGTGTGCCCCGTGAGTCGCTCGGCGACCGGCCGCCAACCTTCGGCATCCTCCGCCCCGCCGGGAATGATCAGGATGGGCGAGCCACTCCCACGAATCTCGGCATAGAGGGTGGTGCCGTTGACCCGGTGGCGGCCGATCCTGGGGGCGGGCGCGCCGGGGACCGCATCTGGGTTCGTCCGCAGCTGGCCGTCACTCATCGGCTGCAGTCTACGGACGCCGACCGCTCGCTCGGCACCGGCCGGCGCTGCTCGGATCCGGTCTGGATGGAGCCGACCACCTCGACATGGGCATCTTGGGCCGCCCTCAGCCGCTGCCAGCGGGGATGCAGGTGCCCGCGCGCTTGCCGTTTGGCCCTGCGGTGGGCGGCGAGTCCGTACTGATCGCAGATGTACCGAAGGAGAAGCCGACCTGATGCACGCCATCTACGAGCGGATCACGGTCGTTGGGCCCGAGATCGTCGGTGTCCGGCTTACCGCGGCGGCCTACGCGCACGGACTCGCGCTGGCGCTGCCGGAAAGGGT
>JAPVSP010000163.1:0-16966 GCA_047519685.1 Chloroflexota bacterium | reverse complement strand
GGGGCCCTGGCCGCGGTGGCCGCCGAGCGGCTCCGGCTGTTCGCCGAGCGCCAGGGCGTGCGCCTGGCGGTCGAGGCGGCACCGGAGGTCCCCAGGGTCCGGGGCGACGAGGCGCGACTCGGGCAGGTGCTGCTCAACCTCCTGCACAACGCCGTGAAGTTCAGCCCCGACGGCGGGGACGTCGGCGTCAGCGTCCGCGCGGCGGGCGACCTCGTCGCGGTCGCTGTCCAGGATCACGGGATGGGCATCGCCAGGGCGGATCAGCCGCGGATCTTCGAGCGCTTCTACAAGGCCGATCGGGCCCGCGTCCGCGGCGGCGGGACCGGCCTGGGCCTGTCGATCGCCCGCCATATCGTCGAGGCGCACGGCGGCCGGATCCGTGTGGTCTCGCGCGAGGGCAGCGGGTCGACCTTCACGGTCGAGATCCCCGTGGCGGGTCCGCGGTCGCCGTCGGGCCGACCGTGAGCGAGCCCGCTCGCCCCATCCCGCTCGCCGTCAACCGGGCGCGGGCGCTCCGGCTCGCCCACCGAGGCGACCATCGGCGCGCCCCCGAGAACACCCTTGCCGCGCTGCGAGCGGCGATGACGGTCCCGGGCGTCGACGGCGTCGAGCTGGACGTGCGCGCCTCGGCCGACGGCCTTCCCGTCCTCCTCCACGACCCGACGCTCGCCCGCGTCTTCGGCCGGCCGGAGCGCGCCGCGGAGCTGCCTGCCGCGGGGCTCGCTCGGCTCGGCGTGGCGACGCTCGGCGAGGCCCTGGCGGCGCTGCCGCCCGACGCCTTCCTCGACGTCGAGCTGAAGGAGGAGGTGGTCGCCGCGACGCTCGACGTCCTCCGCGCGGCGCGCGGCGATCCACCGGCCCGGGTCGTGCTGTCCTCGTTCTGGCCGGCCGTGCTCGATCGCGTGGCTGCGCTCGCTCCCGCATGGCCGCGCTGGCTGAACTGCGACGTGGTCGAGACGGAGACGCTCGGACGGGCACGCGGCCTCGGCTGCAGCGGCGTCTCGGTCGAGTGGCACTCGCTCGGCGGCCGGGCGTTCGAGCGAGCCGCCGATGCGGGCCTCGACGTGGCCGGCTGGACCGTCCGCCGCCGCTCGACGGCGGCCCGGCTCGATCGCCTTGGTGCCGTCGCGCTCTGCGTGGAGGGCCCCGCCCTCGTCGGCTGATCCGCCCCGGGATCGGAGCTCCCGCCGGGCGGGACGCTGGGCTGGAAGGCGATGGAGCGGGAGCCCCGACGTTGTCAAGTGCCGATCACGCCTAAACCGGTTCAGCCGGCGACTTGACGGGGGCCCCCGGGGCCCGCTACCGTCGCCGCGAGCCCGACCGCGCCAGGCTGACCCGTTTCGGCACGTCCGGATATCCATCGGCGGCCGGTGGTCGCGCAGGAGGAGGATCGCCCGTGAGTCGATCTCGTGGGTTCATGCGCCTCGCGGTCCTTGGGGCCGCGGTCGCGATCGTCGCGACGGCGTGTTCCAGCGGTGGCGGTGGGGGCAAGGTCGCCTTGCTCCTGCCCGAGAAGCAGACCGCACGCTACGAGGCGGCGGACCGCCCGTTCTTCGAGGCGAAGTTCAAGGCACTCTGCCCCGATCAGTTCAAGGACTACATCTACAACAACGCGAGCCAGGACGCGACCGCGCAGCAGCAGCAGGCTGAGGCGGCGATCGCGGCCGGCGCCAAGGTCCTCGTCCTCGACCCGGTCGACGGCAAGTCGGCCGGCGTCATCGCGACGAACGCAGCGTCGAAGGGCGTCAAGGTCATCAGCTACGACCGGCTGATCACCGGCGCCGGCTCGAAGCCCGACTTCTACATCTCCTTCGACAACGAGAAGGTCGGCGAGCTCCAGGGCCAGGCGCTCCTCGCGAAGCTGACGGCGATGGGCAAGACGAACGCCAAGATCACGATGATCAACGGCTCGCCCACCGACAACAACGCGACGCTGTTCAAGAAGGGCGCCCACAGCGTCCTCGACGGCAAGGTCCAGGTCGTCAAGGAGGACGCGGCGGCCAACTGGAAGCCCGAAGAGGCCCAGCAGCTGATGGACGGCTTCATCGCCGCCCTCGGCAAGACCGGCTTCGACGGCGCCTACCAGGCCAACGACGGCACCGCCGGCGGCGCGATCGCGTCGATGAAGGCGGCCGGCATCGATCCCAAGACGATCCCGACGACCGGCCAGGACGCCGAGCTCGCCGCGATCCAGCGGATCCTCCTCGGCACCCAGTACATGACCGTCTACAAGGCGATCCAGCCGGAGGCCGAGGCCGCGGCGTCCCTCGCCTGTGAGCTCGCCAAGGGCACGACCCCGACCGAGACCACCACCCCGGTCAACAACGGCACGGTCGACGTCCCGTCGATCCTGCTCGTCCCGATCGCCGTCACCGCGGACGGCTCCGTCGCCGGCACCAAGTCGGTCAAGGACACCGTCGTCGCCGACAAGTTCTACGGCGCCGACTCGGCGACCAAGATCTGCGACGCCGGCGTCGACCCGGGCCTTCCGGCGGCCTGCACAGCGGCCGGCATCCAGTAGTGACAGCCACACGCTGAACGCGCACCATGACGGCGGGGAGCAGACGCTCCCCGCCGTCTGATTCACGGAGGGCAGGATGACCGTCGCGGTGCAGGTCCCGCTCCTGGAATTGCGCGGGGTCAGCAAACGGTTCGGGGCCGTCCAGGCCCTCGAGGGTGTCCGCTTCGATGTCCGTCCGGGCGAGGTCGTCGCCCTCGTCGGCGACAACGGCGCCGGCAAGTCCACGCTCATCAAGATCATCTCGGGCATCTACCCGTGCGACGAGGGGACGATCCTCTGGGATGGCCGCGAGGTCTCCATCCACGGGCCCGCGGACTCGGCCGGGCTCGGGATCGCGACGGTCTACCAGGATCTCGCGCTCTGCGACAACCTCGATGTCGTCGCCAACCTCTTCCTCGGTCGCGAGCGGGGCGCCGGTCCGGGCGCGCTCGCGGTCATCGACGAGGTCTCGATGGAGGGCCGCTCGATCGAGGTCCTGCGTCGGCTCTCGGTGAAGCTCCCGAGCGTCAGGACCCAGATCGCGGCGCTCTCCGGTGGGCAGCGGCAGTCGGTGGCCGTCGCCCGGTCGGTGCTCTGGGAGAACAAGGTCGTCCTCCTGGACGAGCCGACCGCCGCCCTGGGCGTCGCCCAGACGAAGGAGGTCCTCGACCTCGTGAAGCGCCTCCGGGAGGAGGGCCACGGCGTCGTCATCATCAGCCACAACCTGGTCGACGTCTTCGAGGTCGCCGACCGGATCACGGTCCTCCGGCTCGGACGCTACGTCGGCACCTACGATGCGAGGACGGTCGGGCGCGAGCAGCTGGTCGCGCTGATGACCGGCGCCGTGCCGGGTGAGGCCGCGGGATCGGCGGCGGGTGGGGACCCGGCCGACCTGCCCGGCGATGGCCCCGAGCCGACGGTCGTCCACCCGGACACGGCGGTGGCGCCGGACGGGACGCCAGGGGAGGTCGGGCGATGAGCAGCACGATGGCCCAGGACCCGCGGCTCATCGCCGAGCGTCCCGGCCTCGCGGGGATCGTCGCCAGCTACCGGCGACGGATCGCCCAGGGCGACATCGGCCAGCTGCCGGTGGTCATCGGGCTGATCGTCATCGGGGCGATCTTCGAGCTCTCGACGAACGGCGTCTTCCTCGGCGCGTTCAACCTCGTCAACCTCACCCTCCAGATGGCGGCCACCGGCACGATCGCCGTCGGCGTCGTCTTCGTCCTGCTGCTCGGCGAGATCGACCTGACGGTCGGGGTGGTCAGCGGCCTGGCGTCCGGGGTCATGGCGGTCGTCAACGTCAACATGGGCCTGCCCGGGCCGGTCGCCGTGGTGTTGGCGATCCTGACGGGGACGGCGATCGGGCTCGGCCAGGGTCTCTGGTTCACCCGGCTGCGCATCCCGTCGTTCGTGGTGACCCTGGCCGGCCTCATCGCCTGGCAGGGTGCGCTGCTCCTGGTCCTGGGCAAGACCGGGACCATCAACCTCTCCAACGATTTCATCGTCGGGCTCGCCGGCACGTTCTTCAAGGGATGGCAGGCGTACCTGATCGGCGCGCTGCTCATCGCCTATATCGGGATCAGTGGCTACCTGGGCTCGCGTCGGCGTCAGGCGGCCGGCCTGTCCGCAGAGCCGATGACGATGCTCGGGATCCGGGTCGTCGTCCTGGCGGTCCTCGTCGCCGTCGTCCTGTTCGTGCTCGACCAGGACCGCGGCCTGCCGCTCTCGCTCGTCTTCCTCGTGGGGCTCATCGTGGTCATGGACTACGTGGCCCGCCGGACGCGGTTCGGACGGATGATCTTCGCCGTCGGCGGCAACGCCGAGGCGGCCCGCCGGGCCGGTATCAACGTCGATCGTGTCCGGGTCGTGGTGTTCGTCATCGCCTCGACGTTCGCGGCCTGGGGCGGCGTCCTGGCCTCGTCCCGGCTCCTGGCGGTCAACCAGAGCGCGGGCAGCGGCACCGTCCTCTTGAACGCGATCGCCGCCGCGGTCATCGGCGGGACGAGCCTGTTCGGCGGCCGCGGCACCGTCTGGGCGGCCCTGCTCGGCATCGCGGTCATCCAGTCGATCTCGAACGGCATGGACCTGCTGTCGCTCGAGCCGCCGACGAAGGACATGATCACGGGCGCCGTCCTGCTGGCGGCGGTGACCATCGATGCGCTGGCCAGGCGCGGTCGGGAGGTCTCCGGCCGGTAGGGCAGTGCGGACGCGATGCGAAGGGGCGGCCGTGAGGCCGCCCCTTCGTCGTTCGGCGCCGCCGGCTCGCCGTGAAGGCGCCGGATGGCCGCTCCCGATCGCGACTACGAGATCTCGAAGATCATCGTGACCGTGGCGACGACGTCCTGCGTTCCCGGGCTCACCGGTGTCGACGCGACGCCCGCCGCGGCCCTGTCCGCGTAGGCGTATGGCATCGGCGTCGGGGACGAGGTCTCGGTGATCGAGACCACCCCGACGACCGCGACGCCGGCCGCCTTCGCCATGCCCTCGGCCTTCGCCCGGGCGTCGGCGATGGCCGCGTTCCGGGCGTCGGCCGCCGCCTTGTCGGGGTCGGCCACGTCGAACGAGATCCCGCTGACATTCGTCGCCCCGGCGGCGGTCGCCGCGTCGATGACCGCGCCCGCCCGATCGAGGTTCCGCACGGTCACGCGCACTTGCTCGTTCATCGTGTAGCCGACGATCGTGCCGGGCTTCGGACACGAGGTGGCGGCGGGGGCGTACACGCAGTCGCTGCTGTACTGCGGGCTGAGGTCGATGGAGGTCGTGGCGATGTCCTTCGCGTCGACCCCCTGGCCCTTCGCGGCGGCGATGATCGCGGTCATGACCTGCGCCGCCTCGGCTCGGGCCGCCTCGACCGTCGGCTTGGAGACGGTGATCCCGAGGCCGATCCGCGCGACGTCGGGAGTGAGCGTCACCGTGCCCGAACCGGAGACGGTGATGGTGTGCGTCGTGTCGCCCGTGGCACCGGTCGGGGTCGCGACGACCGGTCCGGGCCGGAGCGACACGGCGAGCAGGACGACGCCGAGCCCGCCGAGGACGGCGGTGCCGAGCGTCCGAGGGATCTGGGACATCGGTCGTGGCCTCGTTGAAGTCTTGACCGCCGGCAGCGGCCTGCCGCTCTGACGGCCGCTGGACGCCGGCGGTTCCCTCAAGGGCCGGAGCCGATCCGGGCGGCCAGCTGGCTCCCGATCGAACGCGAGGCTGGCTAGTCGGGTCCGCCGAGCAGGTCGGGCGGCACGAGCCAGCGGAGGACCCCGCGGCCCGCCTCGAGCGGACGGTCGGCATCGACCCGTGCCAGGGCGCCCTTCTTCATCGGGATCGGGGCCCCGGTCAGCTCGGCGAGCAGGTCGCTGAAGTCCGGGTCGTGGCCGATCAGGAGCGGCCGCTCGGGGTCGCCGGCGTCGCGCAGGATCGCATCGAGGACATCGAGCCCGCCGACGTACGCCAACCGGTCATCCGATCGTGCGGACCCACCGAGACGCTCGGCCACGATCTCCGCCGTCCGGACGGCCCGGACCTTCGGGGAGGTGAGGATCGCGTCCGGGGCGAACCCCCTCGCCGCGAGCAGCCGCCCCAGCCGATCTGCCTGCCCCTCGCCCTTCCCGGAGAGCGGGCGGAGGTCGTCGGGTCCGGTCCATCTCGCCGGGTCGCCGGCATGAGCGTGCCGGAGCAGGTAGAGCTCGACGGTGCGCGGCATGGACGAAGGGTAACGCCCGGACCGGTGGGGCGGCAGGAGCGGGGACCGGTCGACGACGCGAGGCCGCTAGGGGTTGAGGTCCTCGACCTCGCCGGAATCCAGGAACACGATGTCCTCGGCGATGTTCGTCGCCCGGTCGCCGATCCGCTCCAGGTAGTGGGAGGCGAGGATGATCCGGGCGCCCTGGTCCACGTTCGCCGGGTCTCGGCGCATCAGCTCGACCGCCCGGTCGAACGTCGCGTGGTAGAGCCGGTCGATCTCGTCGTCCATCCTCGCGACCTCGCGGGCCCGGACCGCGTCGAGCTCGACGAGCGCCCGCAGGACGGCTCGGACGAGCTCCGCGTCACGCTCCGCCATCGCCGGCAGGTGGACGTAGCCCTCGAGCGGCGGCTCACCGGCGAGCTTGAGCACCTGCTTGGCGACCGAGGACGCATGATCGCCCATCCGCTCGAGCTCGTAGCTCACGTGATCGAGGGTCAGCAGCATCCGCAGGTCGCGCGCGACGGGCTGCTGGGTCGCGATGGTCACCGCGATGAGCCGCGTGACCCCGCGCTGGACCTCGTTGATGATCGCGTCGCCCTTGATGACGCGCAGCGCGACGTCGGCGTCGTGACGGACGAGCGCATCGGCGGCGGCGCGGACCGCGTCCTCGACGAGCGAGCCCATCCGCAGGACGGAGTCCTTGACGACCCGGATCTCGCGATCGAGCGTCTCCCGCATCGCGGGCGGTGCCGCGGTCTCACCCGCGGGTGCGCCGGCGTCGGCCTCGTCGAGGCCGGCGGCAGAGGGGATGGAGGTCTCGTCGCTCATCTCGCTCCCTCTCAGCCGAAGCGCCCGGAGACGTAGTCCTCGGTGAGCCGCTCCCGCGGGTTCGTGAAGATCCGCGTCGTCTCGTCGAACTCGACGAGGTAGCCGGCGCGATCCTCGCCGAGGCTGAAGAAGGCGGTGTAGTCGCTCACGCGCGCCGCCTGCTGCATGTTGTGTGTGACGATGACGATGGTATACGTGCTCCGCAGGTGTTCCATCAGCTCCTCGATCCGGAGGGTCGAGAGCGGATCGAGGGCCGACGCGGGCTCGTCCATCAGGAGTACCTCCGGCTCGGTCGCCAGGGCCCGGGCGATGCACAGCCGTTGTTGCTGGCCGCCGGAGAGGGCGAGCCCGGACTTCCTTCGGAAGTCGCTCGAGACCTCGTCCCACAGGGCGGCCAGGCGCAGGCAGCGCTCGACGGTCTCGTCGAGCCTCGCCCGATCCTTGACGCCGCGCCGGCGCGGTCCGAAGGCGACGTTGTCGTAGATCGTCATCGGAAACGGGTTCGGGCGCTGGAAGATGAGCCCGATGCGCCGGCGGACCTCGACCGGGTCGACGCCGGGACCGTAGATATCCTCGCCGTCCAGCGTGACCAGCCCCTCGACCCGGGCCGCCGGGATGAGGTCGTTCATCCGGTCCAGGCAGCGGAGCACCGTGGTCTTGCCGCAGCCCGACGGTCCGATGAGGGCGGTGACGGCCTGGCGGGGGATCCGCAGCGAGACCGCGCGGACGGCGACCCGCGCGCCGTACCGAACCGCGACGTCCCGCATCTCCATCCGGGGCGCGGCGGTCGGATCGGCATCCGCCGCCTCCCGGCGCCCGAGCGGTTCCCGAGGAGGCGGGAGCATCCGTCGCGAGTCGTCCGTCCGGACGGCGGCGGTCGGCGGGTCGGGGTTCATGTCGACGTGAGCCTCCTCGAGAGCTGCCGCCCGAGGAGGCGCGCTCCGACGTTGAAGACGAGGACCGAGATGAGCAGGATCGCCGAGGCGCCGTCCGCCACCTGGGTGACGAACTCACCGAGACCCTCCGAGTTCGTCTTCCAGATGTAGACGGAGAGCGTCGTCGCCGGCCGGAGGGGGCTCCACGGCGACTTCGGGTCGAGCACGTTGAGGTTGGCGAAGTCGTAGCCGGAGGGCGTCGCGAGCCCTGCCGTGAAGAGCAGTGCAGCCGCCTCGCCGAAGATCCGACCAGCGGTCAGGATGACCCCGGTGATCACGCCCGGGATCGCCAGCGGGAGCACGACGTGACGGATGGTCTGCCACTTCGTGGCGCCCAGCGCGAGGCTGCCCTGCCGCTCGTCGTCCGGGACCGCCCGGATCGCCTGCTCGACAAGGCGAGCCATGAGCGGAAGGTTGAAGACCGTGAGCGCGAGGGACCCGGCCAGCGCGCTGAACCCCAGACGGAAGACGTTCACGAACACGACGAGCCCGAACAGCCCCACCACGATCGACGGGACGGAGCCGATCGCCTCCTGGGCGAACCGGACGGCGTCCGTAGAGCGGCCTTCGCCCGCGTACTCGGACATGTAGATGCCCGCCAGGAGCCCGAGAGGGACCGTGATGAGCATCGTGAGGCCGAGCAGGTAGAGCGAGTTCCAGAGCAGCGGGCCGATCCCGCCGAGCGAGGCGTCCGAGGGATCGCCGAACACGAATGAGAGGCTGAGCGAAGGGGCGGCCGCCCAGAGGAGGTGGATGACGATCGCGCCCAGGAGGACGACCGTCCCGGCGGCGAGGAGCCAGAGGACGGTCGTCGCCAGCCGATCGGTCAGGCGGGTCGGCAGCATCAGGCGCCTCGCCGGGCATTCAGGACGCGGACGAGCAGGACGAAGCCGACCGAGATGCCGAGCAGCACGAGGCCCATCGTCCACAGGACGTCGTTCCAGGCCTCGCCGGCGACCGTGTTCCCCATGTCCATCGTGATCTGGCTCGTGAGTGTCGACATGGGCTGTGTGAGGGAGGTCGGCATCGACGGTCGGTTGCCGATCACCATCTGGACGGCGAGCGCCTCGCCGGCAGCCCTGGCCATGCCGAGGACGATCGCGGTGAGGACGCCGGCGATGCTCGCCGGCACGACGACGTGCCGCATCATCTGCCAGCGAGTCGTCCCGAGGGCGAGGGACGCGCTGCGGAGGTCGCCCGGCACGGAGCGGAAGACGTCATACGCCACGCTCGTGACGGTCGGCAGGATCATGACCGCCAGAACGAGCGAGCCGGCGAACCAGCTGAACCCGAGCGAGAAGCCAACGAAGCCCAGCTGGGTCCGCAGGGCGGGCACGAGGATCGTGATCCCCATCCAGCCCCACACGACGCTGGGGATCCCCACGAAGACCTCGAGCGAGGGCTGGACGATCGATCGCGCCCAGGCGGGGGCGATCTCGGACATGAACAGTGCGAGGCCGACGGCCAGCGGTGCCGCGATGGCGACGGCGACCGCCGTGACCCCGACCGTCCCGGCGATGAACGGGAGGATCCCGTACGTCGGCGGGTCGTTCTGGGGACCCCAGTCCGTCGAGAGCAGGTCGCCGAGTCCGAGCCCATTGGCAAGGAAGGCCTGGACCCCGTTCCAGGCGATGAACCCGAGCATCACGATGACGAGGCCGATCATCGACGCGGCGGCGATCGTGGCGGCCCGTCGCGGGATCTCGAGCCGCTCGGCGAGCGACACGTCCGGTCGCGCCAACGCGAGGGGGCGAGACGCCGTGACCTGGGCCATCGTGGCTGGTCCTCCTCCCGTGCGAGAGGTCGGTGCCGGGTCTCGACTCAGGAGCCGGCCGGCACCGGCGCGAAGAAGAGGCCGGGCTCGATCGTCTTCTGGACCCGGTCGGAGTACATGAAGTCGAGGAAGGCCTTCGTCAGGCCGTCCGGCTGGCCTTTTGTGTACATGTGCCCGAAGGCGGACAGCCTGTACGACCCGGCGACCATGGCGTCGACGCTCGCGTCGACGCCATCGAGCTGGAGCCCGACGACCGTGTCCTTGTTCTGCCGGTAATAGGCGAAGCCGATGACGCTCGTCGAGCCGGGCGTCGCCCCGACGGCCTTCACGACCGCTCCGTTCGAGTCCTCGGTCAGGGCCTGGCCCGACGCCTCGTTCCGGCCCCCGAGGACGATCGCCTTGAACGTCGCCCGGGTGCCGGATGACGCCGGTCGCAGGACGAGGACGATCGGCTTGTCGGGACCGCCGACGCCCTTCCAGTCGGTGATCCTGCCGGTCCAGATGTCCTGGGCCTGCTGGGTGGTCAGGTTGGTGACCCCGGTCACGTCCTTGTTGACGACCATGACCCAACCCTGCTTGACGACCTTGTGGTCGACGAGGGCCGTCGCGTCCGCCGGTTCGAGCTTCTCCTCGGCCGCGATGTCCGAGTCGCCGATCTGGAAGTTGCCCGCGGTGACCTGGCTCAGCCCGGTGCCCGACCCGCCGCCCTGGACGTTGACCGTCGCGCCGGGGCACTCGGCGACGTAGGCCTTGGCGGCAGCGTCGACGAGGGGCTGCAGGGCGGTGGAGCCGCCCGCGACGATGCTGCCCGAGACGCAGGCGACGCCGGAACCGGTGGCTGAGAGCGCCGCGCTCGCCGACGGCGACGTCGCCGTCGAAGCCCCGGGAGATGCGGCCGGGGACGCGGTGGCCCCACTCGAGCAGCCGGCGAACGCGACCATGGCGGCCAGGCTCAGGCCGATCGCGTGCTTCGGGATGGAGACGATCACTGTCGAGGTGCCTCCCGATCGTGCTGCGGGCGGGAACTCATGCCTGCCGTCATCGCGAGCCGGATCGTCGGAGACCGACGTGAACCGCGCGTGGTCGGGTCGTTAAGCTCGGTTAACGGCGCGTGGTCGAGCCGGTAGCCGCCGCCATCGAGGGTCACGAGATGCGTCGGGTGCGCCGTGTCCGGCGTGATCCTGGCCCGACGCCAGCGGACACGGACGGGAACTCGGCTCGCCCGGCGGGCGCGGTCAGCCCGGTGTCTGGTCGCCGTTGACGAACGATCGGCCGGCCCCGTCCCCCGGCGGCTCGAGCGCGATCGGGTCGATCGTCTCTTGCCCCGCCCGCGTTCTGTGCATGACCAGGTCGATCGTCGTGCCCTGGACGAGGAGCGTGAACAGGACGACCCCGAACGTGACCGCCTGGAGGAGCGTTCGCTGTGGGAGGTCGAGCGGCAGCGAGAGGGCCATCGCGGTGGCGACGGCGCCCCGAAGGCCGGCCCAGAACAGGACGTGGAGCCAAGAGGTGGGCAGCGGCCGGGCCCGTGGCCGCCTGAGGAGGCGCGCTGTCCCGCCGAGCATGACGTACACGACGAGCAATCGGCCGATCAGCACGGCGACGACGGCCCAGAAGATCCACGGGCCGGCCTGGACGAGCTCGGAGACGGACATGGCGATGCCGACGAGCAGGAAGGCCAGGGCGGTCGACAGGAACGCCACGAACTCCCAGACCAGGTCGAGCGCTTCCTCCGCACGCTCGGACAGCCCCGTCCGACGCCCGTAGTTGCCGAGCACGACCCCCGCCAGGACGGTCGCGATGATGCCCGACAGGCCGACCTCGTCCGCGAGGAGGTAGGTGCCGTAGGCCACCGCGAGCGAGATCGTCAGCTCGACGAGGTGATCGTCGGTGTAGCGGAGGAGGTACGAGGCGGCGAAGCCGGTGCCGATTCCGAGGACGCTGCTGGCGACGACCGCGACGAGGAGATCGGTGGCGGCGGCCACCGGGCCGACATGCCCTGCCACGGCCTGGAGGGCGATCGTGAAGACGACGATGCTGGTCCCGTCGTTGAACAGGCTCTCGCCGTCGACGAGCGTCGAGAGGGCCCTCGGGGCGCCGAGCCGCTTGAACGTCGCGACGACGGCCGCCGGGTCGGTCGCCGAGACCATCGCGCCGACCACGAACCCGAGGTCGAGCCGGAGGCCGGTCGCCAGGTCCAGCACCACGGCGACGACCGCGGCGGTGAGGAGGACCCCGGGCGCCGCCAGGATCACGATGCCACCAAGGGTCCGGCGCAGCTCGGCCAGCTCGATCCGGTAGGCCGCCTCGAAGACGAGGCCCGGCAGGAGGACCAGGAGGACGATGTCGGGCGGGATCGCCACCCCCTGGGGAGCGAACAGCCGCCCCGCTGCGACGCCGACGACGACCAGCGCGACCGCGTACGGGATGGGCGTCCGTCGGGAGACCATGGCGACGACCGCCGCCGCCGCGACCGCGGCGACGAAGAGGCCCATGACCAGGATCAGGTCGCGCTCCTGCATCCCGGGTCAGCCGACGCCGGACGTACCGTCGGGCGCTGGCGCCGTGCCACGGTACGCGTGGACCTCGACGCGCTCCAGCGTGATCAGGCCGTCGCCCACCATCTCGTCGATCTCGGGCAGGACCTCGCGGAGCCGGTCCTCGCGGTCCACCACCTCGACCAGCACCGGCAGGTCCTCCGAGAGTCGCAGGAGCCGGGTCGTGTGGAGACGCGATGTCGCGCCGAAGCCTTCGATGCCGCGCAGGACCGTGGCCCCGGCGATCCCGCGCTCGCGGAGCCGCTCGACGATCGCCTGATACAGCGGGCGGCCGTGCCAGTGGTCGGCCTCGCCAAGGTAGATCCGGACGAGCAGCGCGGGTCCGTCCATCCGCATCAGAGCGCCCTCCCGACGATCAGGCCGAGGAGCAGGGCGACGATGCCGACGCCGACCGAGCCCCCGAGGTTCAGGACCGCGATCGGCCAGGCGCCCGACTCGATGAGCCGCCACGACTCGAGCATCAGCGTCGAGAACGTCGTGTAGGCACCCAGGAAGCCGATGCCGATCGGCGCGCGCAGCTCGGCCGGGAGGATCGCCCGGTCCACCGTCGCCGCGAACAGCAGCCCGAGCAGGAAGGCGCCGCTGGCGTTGATGACGAACGTGCCGAGCGGGAGTTGCCCGCCCGTCCGGTCGCTGACCCAGCCGTCCACGGCGTAGCGGGCGATCGCGCCGAGGAACCCGCCGGCACCGATGAGCAGGAGCTGCGCCATGACCCGAAAGGATAGGTGGCGGCCACGGGTCCCGTGGGGCGGGCGACGATCCCGTCCAGGGGCGCGGGGGGACCGCCGTCGCATGATGAACGCCCCGAGCCTTGCCGCCGATGGCAGACTGTGCTCCGGCGCCAGGCGCGGCGCCGACGACGGTCGAGATGGAGCCGCGGCGCGTTCCCGGGTGGGCCGTCGCGATGGATGGAGGCGGCGATGGGCAAGGAGCGGAAGGCGGCACACGAGCGTGCGACCGCGATCGCGGGCGAGACCGCCGTGGCCCTGCGGAAGGCCGAGCGCGCGGCGCTCCGTCGCCTCCGACGACTCGAGCGCGACCTCGACCGGGCCCAGCAGCTCGAGCACAAGCGCCGGGGCCAGCTGGCCGAGGCGGAGGCTGGTGGGCGCAAGGTCGGGAAACGCCGCCGCCAGCTTGCCGCCGCCGCGGCCGAGCTCGTCGAGATCACGCAGCGGCTGGGCGAGGTGGCGCGGGCGGTCGGGGAACCGGCCGGTGACGCGGCCCGCGCCCTGCTCGAGCGGACGGAGGAGACGCTCGTCGATCTGGCGGACCAGGGTGCCGAGGGCGTGCGAGAGGCCGCAGCCGCCGCGACGGATGTCGGGCGCGAGGTGCTCGCGACCACGGCCGGAGCCGTCGGCCAGGCGGCTGGGGCGGTGGAGCATGCCGCGGCCGAGGCGGTGACCCGCGGACGCCGGACCGCACGAACGGTCGCCGCCTCGGTGACCGCGACCGGTCGACGAGGCACCCGGGGCGGGAAGTCGTCCGCGGTGTCCGCCGCCGGGACCGCTCCTGTCGCCGACGCGTCCGCTGAGGCGCCTGCCCCGGCCGAACCACCGGCATCGGGGGCGCCCGTGGCACCGGTCGAACCGGCCGCCGCGCGGGGAGCCGCCGCGCGGGGAGCCGCCGCGGGCGGAGCCGCCGCCCGACGAGCCGCCGCCCGAACGACCCGGGGAGCGGACGCCGCTCCCGGCGAGAGGACGGCCGGAGGCCGGAGCCGTGGGACCCGGGCCGGCGCCTCGGCGACGCCGCGGAAACGGCCCGCTCCGGCGACGCCGGCGCCCAAGGCGGAGGGCCGGGCCGGGACGCAGCGGGCGGAGGTCAAGCCGACCGCGACCCGTCCCCGGAGGTCCCTTCAAGACGGCGAGGGTGGAAGCGGGGCCGGCAGCGGCTGACATCGGCGAGGACACCCAGGACTCGCCGCCCACCGTCGTTGGCGCGGTCGACGTCGGGTCGAACTCCGTCCACCTGTTGGTGGCGTCGGTCGCCGATCACGAGCTGGAGGCCCTCGCCGACCAGTCCGTCTTCCTCGGGCTCGGGGCGGCGGCCGATGCCGGCCGCTTCGGAGCTGAGGCCCGGGCAGGCCTCATCGGTTCGCTGGTCGCGTACGGCGACCTGGCGCTGCAGCTCGGGGCCCGAAGGGTCACGTTCATCGGGACCGAGCCCATGCGCCGGGCAGCCGACGCGGCGGTCGTCGTCGCGGAGGTCGAGCGCGCATGCGGGATCCCGCTCCACGTGGTCGGCCATGAAGAGGAGGCGCTCCTGACGCTCGTCGGCGTGACCGGCGGCCGGCCGGTCGACGATGACCTCGCGGTCGTCGACACCGGCGGGGGGAGCACCGAGCTCGCCTTCGTCGGACCCGGCCGTCGGGCGGTGGCGGCCGGGATCCGGGTCGGCTCGGCACGGCTCACGAGCCGCTTCGTCGCCAGCGATCCTCCGACCGCTCGGGAGGTCCAGGCCCTCCGGGCCGCCGCGCGCCAGCGCCTCGCCGACGCACCGGAGGCGGCCGTGCGTGACCTCGTCGCGGTCGGTGGGACCGCGTCCAACCTCATCAAGGTCCTGCCCGAGCTCGCCGCGGACCGAAGGCTGAGCCCATCTCGGCTCGAGGCGGCGATGGAGGTCCTGATGGCCGCGCCGGCCGACGACACGGCGGCGCGCTTCGTCATCAGCCCCATCCGCGCGCGGATCCTGCCGGCCGGAGCGGCGATCCTGGAGGCGCTGCTGGAGCGATACGGCCTGTCGGAGCTCAGGGTGGCCGAGGAAGGTGTCCGCGAGGGAACGGTCTTGGTGACGGCGCATGCCGGGGCGAGCTGGCGCGATCGTCTCGAGCCCCTGGCGCATGGCTGGGTTCGCTGAGCGGCCGCAGAGCGCTGCGGCCGCTCAGAGCCGGCGTGCCGCGAGCCGCGGCGCGGGGACCCCTAGAGGCCCGCGATGACCCGGCCGAGGCTGCGCCGGAAGCCGAGGCCGGCGACCCGCCGCCAGACCGGGCCGACGGTGCGCCGCAAGCGGGCGAGCTCGCGCTCCCGCTCGACCAGGAACCTGCCGATCGCGGCCGTCTCCGTCTCGGAGAGGTCGGCTGAGCGCTCGACCAGGAACTGCCGGGCGAGCGCGGCCCCCACGTCGGCGTCATGCAGGGACCCGAGGTGGTCCTGCAGGGCGACGACCCGCTCGATGAGCGGGGCGACCTCCGGCCCGAGCGGCTCACGCACGAACTCGATCGTGTAGCGCAGCCATTTGGCAGCGATCCGCAGCTCGTGGAGCGTCTCCACGTCGGCCCAGCGGAGGATGGGCTCATAGGCGCGCACGGCCTCATACGCTGCCCAGATCCGCGACGGCATCCGGTCGCGCACTCGGTGCGGCGTCGTCGCGGTGACCGCGCCGACCCCGAGGCCCTCGGTCCGGACGAACTCGCCGTACTCGTCCACGAAGCGCCGGTAGCTGTCCGAGTCGAGCGTCCTGGCGAGAAGGGTCCGCGCCCCGTCACGCTCGCTCCGCCAGGCATCGAGGAGGGGCTCGAGGGCCCGGCGCTCAGGCTCGCCCTGGGCGTCGCCGAAGGCCGCCAGGTGCTCGATGAGCACGTCGAGGTCGCGGACCGCGCCCAGGCGGGCGGCGATGTCCCGCAGGTCGCGCCGGTAGCGCCGGGTCCGGCGCGGCCGATAGGCATCGCCGAACACCCGCCAGGCGGCCCGCATCCGGCGTGTCGCCACGCGCATCCCGTGCAGCTCCTCGGGGTTCTTGCCCAGGCGTGTCCCGGGCTCCCGCACGAGCATCCGGGCGAAATGGAACCGCAGGACCTTGCGGCCGGCCTCGGCGACGGTGTCGTCCGCCCGCACCCCGGGCGTCCGTCCCACGACGAGCCTGGGCCCCTCCGCCTCCGGGCTCGGGCCGCCCTCGGGCCCTTCGGACGTCGGCTCGGCCGGCGGCTCGGCCGTGTCCCCGTCCGCCATCGTGCCCTGGCCCGGGCCGACGCCGACGCCGATGCCCGTGCCGGTCCGCTCGGCCTCGGGGGCCCTCTCCGTCGCAGGTGCGGCCCCGACGGGCGGGGGGTCCGAGTCGGACCGGTGCCCATGCTTGCGGGGTCGCCCGGTGTGCGCCGGGTCCGAGGCGCCCATCGCGGCGAGCGCCGTCTCGAGCTTCGAACCCGCCGCTGGCGAGAGGGATCCAGAGCGGCCCAGCGTCTCGGCCAGGTCGCGAAGGCGGGCCTCGGTACCCTCGCGCAGCTCGACCTCGAGCTCGGTGAAGTGCTCGACGATCCGTCCGTGCGCGACGACGTCCACCTCGTCCACGCTGAGCTCGACGGCCGCGTCATCCGCACGGAACGGGCGGAGGTGGCGCAGCTGGCGGACCGTGACGAGCTCGACGAGCGGCGCGTCGCCCGCGAGCTCCAGCATCAGGGAGCGGGCCGGTGAGCTCGGCCAATCGTGCGGCGGGGCCGCCCGGTCGGCCGGCGCCTCGAGCTCCTCGCGCCGATGCATCGCGCCGCCGGTCCCCCCGGCGAGCGACTTCAGCGTGATCAGGTCGCCGGCCGGGGAATGACGGAGGCGCGCGGCGAAGCCGGCCCTGGCCAGGGCCCCGTCAGCCGTGTCGACGTAGCGATCCTCGAGCTGCGTCGTCCTCGCCGGTCCGGACGCCTGGAACGCGCCGAGGCGGTCGGAGCGAAGGAGTCGGGCCACCTCTTCCGGATCCTCGACGCGG
>JAPVSP010000162.1:0-4559 GCA_047519685.1 Chloroflexota bacterium | reverse complement strand
GTCCTTCGCGTCCGCGCCTCGGACGACCGGCACGATGAGCCCGTCGTCGAGCGCGACCGCGACGCCGATGTCGATCCCCTCGGCCTGGATGAGGCCACGGTCGGTCCACCGGGCCGCGACCCGCGGGTGCTCGCGGAGGGCGAGCGCGCAGGCGCGGACGATCGCCTCGCTGTACGAGGCGCGCCGGCCCGATGCCGCAGACCAGCGCTCGAGGCTCGCCTCCAGCTCGGAGACGTCCGCCTCCGCGGTGATCGTGAGCTGCGCGGTCGAGGCGAGACCGGACCGAAGCCGCTCGGCGATCGTGTGCCGCATCGCCGAGAGCGGTTCGATGCCGCCGCCAGGAGCGCGCGCTGCCACCCCGGCGCCGCCGACGACCTGGCCCGCCCCACCCGGCCCGGCCGCGGCGCGGACGTCCGTCTCGACGATCCGGCCGCCCGGCCCGGACCCGACGACCCCCGTGAGGTCGACCCCGAGCTCGCGCGCGAGCCGTTTTGCCGCGGGCGACGCGACGACCTCTCTGACGAACACCGGCACGCCGACCGCCGAAGGCGCCCCCGCCGCGGGTGCCGTGGCCCCGACCACCCCGGCTACGGCCGCGGGCGCCTCCGCCCCGGCCACCGTCGGCACCTCCGCCGGCTCCGCCGTCTCCAGCACCGCGATCGTCGCGCCCTGCCGGACGACGTCGCCGGCCCCGACGAGCAGGCTGCCCATCCGGCCCGCCGCCGGGGCTCGCACATCCGACGAGGTCTTCTCGACCTGGACCTCCGCGATCAGGTCCCCCTCGTTCACGGGCGCCCCCGGCTCGACCAGCCAGGTCACCAGGACGCCCTCCTCGACCGCCTCCGACAGGCGCGGCATCTCGATCTCGCGGCGCATGCTGCCTCTCCTTCGCCGATGGCTCGGCCGGGGCGCCGGCCGGCGGTGCCGACCGACGCCCCGAGGCCGCTCGTCAGCTCATGAGCCGGCGGACGGCGGCTGCGATCTTCGTCCGGTCGGGCAGGCAGAACTGCTCGAGCGGCCGGGTGTACGGGATCGGCACATCCGGGTACGTGAGGCGCGCGGGCGGCGCGTCGAGGTGGTCGAACGCCCCCTCGATCGCCGTCGTGATGACCTCGCCGGACAGGCCGAAGCTCCGGTAGTCCTCGTCGACGACGAGGAGCCGGTGGGTCTTGCGGACCGACTCGACGATCGCCTCGCGGTCGAGCGGCACCACCGAGCGGAGGTCGAGGACCTCGGCCTCGATGCCATCGGCCGCCAGGTCCTCGGCCGCATCGAGCGCGCGATGGACCATCAGCGACAGGGTGACGATCGTGACGTCGCTGCCCTCTCGCTTCAGGTCCGCCTTCCCGATCGGGATCGCGTAGGGCTCCTCGGGGACCGGGGCGGTCGCCCGTGGGTTCGGCGTCATCCAGCCGAGACCCATGATCCCCTTGTGGAACATGTAGAGGACCGGGTTGTCGTCCCGGATCGCCGAGATCATCAGGCCCTTCGCGTCGTATGGCGTCGAGGGCACGACGATCTTCATCCCGGGCAGGTGGGCGAACGTCCCGTAGAGCGTCTGCGAGTGCTGGGCGCCGTCGCCGTAACCACCGCCGATCGCGGTGGTGATGACGACCGGCACCTTCAGGTTCCCGCCGGACTCGTAGTGGATCTTCGCCATGTGGTTGTAGATCTGGTCCATGCAGACGCCGAAGAAGTCGACGAACATCAGCTCGGCGATCGGCCGCATGCCGGCCAGCGCCGCACCGGTCGCGGCGCCGATGAAGGCGGTCTCCGAGATCGGCGTGTCCATCACTCGCTCGGGCCCGAACTTCGCGAGCAGGCCCTCGGTCGCCCCGAAGATGCCGCCGTAGACCCCGATGTCCTCGCCCATGACGAAGACCCGGGCGTCGCGCTCCATCTCCTGGGCGATCCCTTCCGAGATCGCCTTCGACGTCGTCAGCAGGCGCTTGGCTTCGACTGCCATCGGTGACTCCCTTCGATCAGGCGAAGACGTGGTCGAGGGCGGACGCGGGCTCCGGGTAGGGACTCGTTCGGGCGAACTCGATCGCCTCGTCCACCTCGGCCCGCGCCGCGTCCCAGACCGCCTGCGCATCGGCGCTCGTGACGACGTCGGTCTCGATGAGGCGTCGCTCGAACGCCCGGAGCGCATCGCGCTCCTGGAGCAGCGCCATCTCCTCCTTCGTCCGGTAGACCTGCGGGTCGCCCTCGAAATGGCCGAAGAGGCGATCCGTCTTCACCTCGATCAACGACGG
This sequence comes from Chloroflexota bacterium, assembly GCA_047519685.1. GTDB lineage: Bacteria > Chloroflexota > Limnocylindria > Limnocylindrales > CSP1-4 > JAPVSP01. The sequence continues at coordinate 2,304 of JAPVSP010000162.1, read as the reverse complement.
GCCGCCACCGCGGCGGGCCCGCGCGACGGCCTCGCCGGCCGCCTCGTAGATGGCGACGGGGTCGTTGTCCGGGACGAGCACGCCCGGGATGCCATAGGCGGCCGCCCGGTCGCTGTTGTTCGCGATCGCCGTCGCCTTGCCCTTCGGCACGCTGATCGCCCACGCGTTGTCCTCGCAGACGAACACGACGGGCAGGCCCCAGAGGGCGGCGAGGTTGAGGGATTCGTGGAAGGCGCCCTGGTTGGCCGCGCCCTCGCCGAAGAACGAGACGGCGACGTCGTCGCGGCCGAGCTTCTTGAAGGCCAGCCCCGCCCCGACGGCGCCCGGCATGCCTTCCGCGATGATCCCGCTGCAGCCGAAGTTCGTCGCCGCGTCGAAGAGGTGCATGTGACCGCCCTTGCCGTGGCCGAGGCCGGTCTCCTTGCCGAAGATCTCGGCGGCGAGCTTCTTCATGTCCATCCCATGCGCCAGCGCGACATGGTGTGGACGGTGGGTCGCCGTGATGGCATCAGCCGGACGGAGATGGGCGCACACGCCGGCGGCGACGGGCTCCTGGCCGGCCGCCAGGTGCATCTCGCCGGGGACGGGCCCGGCGGCGATGTCGAAGGCAGGCGTCTTGCCCTCGAAGTAGCACTTCTGGATCGTCTCCTCGAACAGGCGGATGCGGACCATCTGGTGGTGCATCTCGCGGAGTGTCTCGTTGCTCGGCATCGATCTGTCTCCTCCACGCAGCGATCGGCGGTGGACCCTTCGTTGTGTCGCCTGGCGGATCGCCTCCCTTCGACTACGTCCCGCTGCGATGCCAGTCCGGCCGTGCGTAGCGGACCGTCATCAGCTCGCGGGCCATGGCGGCTTCCTCGTCCGTGATCTCACCGGGTCGCGCGCCCCCGTCGGCGATCGAGGCCACGACCGCGGCCTCCGCGGCGGCGCCGAGCGCCGAGCCGTCCGTCGGACCGAGCGCCCGGGCCAGCGACGTCACCACCGACCGCCGGCTGCGCGTCCGCTCCCAGCGCGGGTCGCCCGGCGCACCGGGGCCGTCCAGGACTCGGTCGAGCGTCGCCAGGTCCGCGTCCACGAGGAGCGTTCCGTGCACGAGCAGGGCGCGTCCGCCGATCCACGCCGCGACGCCGCTGACCTTCGCCCCGTCGACCAGGAGGTCCCGCTCGGTCGCCAGCGCGGATGCGCCGAGCGAGGCGACGGCCGCCGCGAGAGGCTCGAGGATCAGCCGGTAGAGGCCGGGCACGCGGGCGAGCTCAGGCTGCCCGACCAGCCGCGGATCGTCACGCCGGAGGACGATCGTGACGTTCAGGTTCCCCGGGTCGTGGAACACGCTGCCGCCCCCGGTGAACCGACGCAGGACCGGGACGCCCAGCTCGCGGCAGGCAGCCGCGTCGACCTCCGCGTCGGCGATCTGCGCCCGGCCGACGACGACGCAGCGATCGTTCCGCCAGAGGCGGAGGGTCGGGCGCGGGCCGGCGGCCCGGCCGAGCGCCTCGTCGAGCGCGAGGTTCCGGCGCGGGTCCCGCTCGCCGTCGTCCGCGAGGACCCGCCACGTCCCGTCGGCGGCCGACTCGATCATCCGAGCACGGCCGGTCCGAGTCCGGCGAAGCGGCCGTCGTTCGCGGCATCCCGCAGCAGTGCAACGGCATCGAGGACCCGCGGGCCCTCGGCGACGAGCCGGACCTCGACGGCCTCGCCGCGGTCGAGCGTGACCTCACGCTCGCCGTCGAAGGCGATCGTCACCGGCCCGCTCGCGCCGTTGCGAGGGCCTGGTGTCACGACCGTCTCGCCCGGTCCGAAGACCCGCCAGTCGAGGATGCGGACCGGGACGAGCTGGCCCGGGCCGAGCGGCACGACGATCGGCCGACCGGATCGCTCGAACCGCAGGTGGACCGCCCGGAGCTCTCCCGGGCCGAGGGGATGGACCGAGCCGGCCACGCCGGCCAGCCCCGGGACGGCCGGGTCGCTCCGTGCGACGACCGCCTCGACCAGGAGGTCCGGGTCCCAGATCGCGTGGGCGCCGACCCAGCCGCCTCGGACGACGGCGAGGTCCACGAGGGCGATCGTCGATCGCGGGCCGATCGCGATGTCGAGCCGCGGGCGGGTCGTCACGTGCCGCCGATACGCCTGCGGCTCGCCCGCGTAGAGGCCCGCCGCGTACCCGGCCGCCGTCGGGTCGACCGGGCTCCCGAACGCGTTGTTCGTGCCGCCGGGCAGCGGGATGAGCACGGCGTCAGGCCAGCCGCCGGCGACCGCCCGGTTCGTGCCGTCGCCGCCGAGCGTCACCACGCAGGCGACCCCCGC
>JAPVSP010000161.1:0-1518 GCA_047519685.1 Chloroflexota bacterium | reverse complement strand
TCCATGTCCAGAGTCTCGGATCCCGGTTCGACCCGCCCGGCACCGCGGCCGCGCTGCGGAGCATCTTCCTCCACCACGCCGACGCTCCGACGTTCAGCCACCGGGCCGCGATCGTGCTGGCGACCGACCTGCGGCCCTCGCTCGATCGGATCGCCGTCCCGACCCTCGTCCTCACCCCAGAAGATGACCGGCTCATCGGCCCCGCCGCGGCCCGGGAGCTCACCGCCGGGATCCCCGGTGCGACCGAACTCGTGCTGCCGGGCACCGGGCATCTGTTCCGCTTCACCCACGCCCACGAATACGCCACCGCCGTCGATCGCTTCCTGAGCGGCCGGACCGGCGAGTCGGCAGCTGCCTGAAGGGAGGCTCCTGCAATGGAGTTCACCAGTCGCTTCCTCGTCGCGCGACGACCTTCGGAGGTCTTCGCCTACCTGTCCGCCTTCGAGCGGATCCCCGAGTGGAACGCCGATGTCCGCACCTGCGAGCTGCTCGACCCGGGCGAGGTCCGGGTCGGCTCCCGGTTCTCGCAGCGCCGCAAGGGGCGTGGATCGGGACAGGACGAGACCTTCGCCGTGACCGCGTTCGTGCCCGATCGGACGATCTCGGTCGAGAGCACGACCCCGGGTTCCGGACTTGCGTTCGACTGGAGGCTGGACGATCGGGGGCCGCGAACCCTCGTGACGAACCGACTTCAGATGGCGCTGCCCGGGCGGGGTCTGCCTCGGCCGCTCGTGGCGCGCCTCGTCCGGCGCAGGGTCGCCGCAAACATGCGCCGCCTGACCGCACGGATCGAGACGGCCCGATGAGATCGCGTCTGATCAGCTAACAGCTGATCTACACCCGGCGAGCATCCGGCTGGCTCGACGTCGGAGCGCTGGAGCCGAGCTCATCTCGCGAAGATCCCGCTGCTTTCTGCAGGCCGTCGAGGATCAGGTCGAGGCCGTACTCGAACTCGTCCCCATAGTCGTAGCCGGGCTTGATGTATTCGGCGATGTACGCGACGAGGTTGGGGTACTCGTTGACGGGGAACCGCCCGAGCATGCCCTGCGCCACCTCGGCGACCTCCTCCGAGGCGTCGAACGGGAGGTTCATCTTCGTCAGGGCGAAGCCATAGATGTAGCCATCCAGAAGCGAGTACGCGTGGGCGACCATCGCGCTGTCGAACCCTGCCGCTCGTAGATTGCCGATCACCGCGTCGTGGTGTCGCAGGTTCGCTGGACCGGCGTTCCTCCGCGACTCCATCAGGCCGATCGCCCAGCGATGGCGCAAGAGGACGTCGCGCAGCGAGATCGCCCGCTGGCGCATGGCGGTCTTCCAGCCGGTGCCGGCGGCAGGCAGCTCGATCTCGCTGAAGACGATATCGACGATCCCATCGATGACCTCGTCCTTGTTGGCGAAGTGGTAGTAGACGGCCATCGCCTCGACCCCGAGCTCCTGGCCGAGCTTCCGCATGCTGAGTGACTCGAGCCCACCCTGATCGGCGAGCTTGATCGCAGCGTCCAGCACCCGCTCCCGACT
>JAPVSP010000160.1:0-2128 GCA_047519685.1 Chloroflexota bacterium | reverse complement strand
CACCATCGGCTCGCGATCTTCGACACCGATGGACGGCACGCCCTCGACGTGGCGCTGCCCGGCATCGGCACGATCGTCGACATGGCCGGACGTCGCCGCGACGGCGAGCTCTTCCTCACGTACGTGACGTTCGCGGCCCCGGCGTTGGTCCTGGCCGTCCGGATGGCGGATGGAGCCGTGCGGGGGATGCAGCGGCCGACGCTCGCCTGGGATCCCGCGGACTTCCTGAGCGAGCAGGTCTTCGTCACGTCCGACGACGGGACGAGGGTGCCGCTCTTCCTGTCGCGCCGACGCGATGTGACCCCCACCGGCGACGTGCCCACGCTCCTGTACGCCTACGGCGGCTTTCACGTCGCCGTCGGCCCGTCATTCAGGCCGGAGTGGCTGGCCTGGATGGAGCGGGGCGGCCTGCTGGCCGTCGCGTCGCTCCGAGGGGGAGGGGAGTACGGCAAGCCCTGGCACGATGCCGGGCGCCTCGCCAGGAAGCAGAACGTCTTCGACGACTTCGCCGCTTCCGCCCGGTGGCTGGCGGCATCGGGTTGGACGCGACCCGAGCGGATCGGGATGAGCGGCCGTTCCAACGGCGGGCTGCTCGTCGGCGCCAGCATCACCCAGCACCCCGAGCTGTTCGGGGCCGCGGTCGCCGAGGTCGGAGTGATGGACATGCTCCGCTTCCACCGGTTCACGATCGGGTGGGGCTGGACCAGCGACTATGGGTCCGCGGACGACCCCGAGCAGTTCCGCACGCTGCTGGCGTACTCGCCGCTCCACAACGTCCGGCCGGGCGTCGCGTACCCTCCGACGCTCGTGACCACCGGCGACCACGACGACCGCGTGGTGCCGGGCCACTCCTTCAAGTTCGCGGCGGCCCTCCAGGCGGCCCAGGCCGGCGATGCGCCGGTCCTCATCCGGATCGACACCGACGCCGGCCACGGCCTCGGCAAACCGGTTCACAAGCTCATCGACGAGCGCGCCGACGTGCTCGCGTTCCTGGAGCTGGCGCTGGGATCCCGCGGCTAGCCGGCGACCGCTCGCAGGGATCCTGGTCCCACGAGGAACGCCGGGACACGGCCGGAGAGCCGGCGGCGCTGCCGAGCGGATCCCTGCTCGTCAGAATCTCGTCAACTGACGGCGTGCCGAGTCGCTGTCCGGCATGGGGTCGGCGTGCCGATGCACGACCTTCCACTCACCATTCTCGCGTCGGAAGATCGTCGTGACACGGAGCGCGTACGCCTCGGGCGCCGCCCCGCCGACCGCGGCCGTCGTGTGCTCGGTCCCGACGATGTAGGCGAGGTCGCCGCTGGCGCCGGCCGCGATCACATCGTGCTCGTACGACTCGCAGTCGGAGAACCGCGACGCCAGGAACTGGAACGCGGGAGCGAGCTCATCCCAGCCGCTCTTGGTCAGCAGCGCGCCGAAGAGGGTCACGGGATCCTCGTGCGACCACATGGCCATACGCGGCCCGGCGTCGCCATCGTGGAACGCGATCTCAGCCGCCCGAAGGGTCGGTAGCACCGAGCCCAGGAACTCGTCGACTTCGGCCATATCGTCCTCCTGGAGCCGTAGGTAGCCGCCGCCCGACCCGGCGCGGACTATGGACCGGTTCCCGTCGGTGCGTGGTTGGGATCGACCTGCACCGCGATGGCATCCGCTCCGAACCGGCTGGCCAGCTCCTCGAGCAGCGGGCGGCTCATGCGACTCATGGTGATGAGCGCGCGGTTGTCGCGTTGGTCCGGAGCGGTCTGGTAGATGAGCTGCGCGTCGACCACGCCCTCGGTGGCGAGGAAGGTGACGTCGTCCTGGATCTTCTGCAACTCGGTATAGGAGTGCGCCACGTCCCGGATCCGGTGAGGCATCGAGATCGCGGCGGCCTGCACGTCGATGAGGGCGCGACTCTTGGCCGCCACGGCTGAGAGGACCAGCTCGCCGGTCGACGGGTCGATCCACGGGTAGCCGACGTCGTCCGGGTTGGCGAGGGCGAACCGCAAGGCCTGGTCGAATGCATTGGCGAGCGCCTCACTGGTCGGGTGAGCCTGGACCTGCTCGTCCGCACCCACGATCAGGATGCCGGTCGGATCGAGGCTGCCAGCTCCCGATGCTGGTGCCGTCGGCTGCGAGCCCCCGCTCT
>JAPVSP010000159.1:0-2893 GCA_047519685.1 Chloroflexota bacterium | reverse complement strand
TCGACGCACTGGAGAACGAGCATGACCGACATCGGGACGATCGTGATCGTGGGCGCGAGCCTCACCGGCGTGAAGGCGGCCGAAGCCCTGCGCACGGAGGGCTACGACGGTCGGATCGTGATGTTCGGTGAGGAGGAACAGCCGCCATACCTGCGGCCGCCGCTCTCGAAGGAGTACCTGCGGGGCGAGGGCGAGCTGGACCACGTGTTCGTCCATCCCGAGGCGTGGTACGCGGAGCAGCGGATCGAGCTGCGGCTGTCGACCCCGGTCCGCGCCATCGCGCCGGCGACACGGGAGGTCGTGCTCGACGACGGACGCCGCGTGGCCTTCGACCGGCTGCTGCTTGCGACCGGCGCTGCACCCCGACGATTGCAGATCCCAGGGAACGACCTCGCAGGCGTCCACTACCTGCGCACGTTGGAGGATGCCGATGCGATCCGTGATGCCATCGCGGGGGCACACCGTGTGGTGGTGATCGGTGGTGGCTGGATCGGCGCCGAAGTCGCCGCGTCGGTTCGTCAACTCGGCCTGCCCGTCGCGATGATCGCCGACGGTTCCGTTCCACTCGAGCGCGTGCTGGGGACCGAGGTCGGGACCATCTACCGTGACCTGCACGCCGAGCGTGGGGTCGAGCTGGTCATGAACCAGCGCGCCGTGGCATTCCTCGGCCGGAGCGCGGTCGGGGCCGTCGAGACGGCCGACGGCAGGCGGATCGAGGGCGATCTCGTCTTGGTCGGTATCGGCGCACAGCCCCGAACGGAGCTCGCCGACAGGGCCGGGCTGGACGTCGGCGACGGGATCCTCGTTGACGAGTACCTCGAGGCGAGCGTGGCCGGGATCTTCGCCGCTGGCGACGTCGCCGCGGCGTGGCATCCGCTCTTCAGCGCCCGCCTCCGGCTCGAGCACTGGGACAACGCGCGGCGCCAGGGTCGGACGGCCGCCCGGAACATGCTGGGCAAGGCCGAGCCGTACGCCCAGATCCCGTACTTCTACTCCGACCAGTACGACCTCGGCATGGAGTACGCCGGGTACGCGCCGGCGTGGGACGAGGTCGTGTTCCGGGGGGATCCGGCGAACCGCGCGTTCGTCGCCTTCTGGCTCAGGGACGGGCGTGTCGTGGCCGGCATGAACGCCAATGTCTGGCAGGTCAACGGCGCGATCGCGGCCATCGTCGGTTCCGCGGAGAAGGTAGACGTCGAGCGCCTTGTCGATCCCGCCGTGCCGCTCGACGACCTCGAGGCCCTGCTATTGCGAGCAGAGATGGCCGCCCCGTGACCGTGGCACGCGGCAGTCGGGCCCCATTCGAACTCAGGAGGTCAAGATCATGTTGGTCCGGATCGGCAACGCTTCGGATATCGCCGATGGACAGATGCGCGTCTTCGACGTCGCGGGGACGAAGGTCAACGTGTCGAACGCGGGCGGACGGCTGTACGCGTTCGATGACACCTGCACCCACGCGGGTTGCTCGCTGGCGGACGGCGAGCTGGACGGGACCACGGTGACCTGCGCCTGCCATGGCAGCCAGTTCGACGTGACCTCCGGCGCCGTCCTGCGCGGACCAGCCCAGCGGCCTGTTCGTTCCCGGGCTGTGCAGGTCGAGGGCGCGGACCTGCTTGCCGACGATCTCCGTTCGGGTGCGGCCTCAGGCGCCCGAGGGCGCCACGGTCACGCCCTGGGGTAGGGCGTTCGCCACCTGCCCGTCGACCCTGAGGCGCCGGAATATCCCGCTCGCGAGGTCTTTGGGAGGCGTACCGTGGCCGACCCGCGACGCCTTGATCTCACGTTCGGCTCCTCGTTCTGGATGCCCTGCCCGGCCGGGTGGGCGCGCAGGACATGCCGTTGGACGTCACGCCCAACGCTGGGGTCGGAGATCACGGGACGACGACGATCACCCCGCGCATGCCGGCTTCGTAGTGGCCCGGGGCGTGGCAGGCGAAGGCGAACGGCCCGGACCCGTTGAACGTGTAGGTCAGCGACTTGGTCTGCATCATCGAAATGTCGGCGACCTCGGGGGTGCCGGCCGTGTCGGCTCCCACGTCGGCCGCCGGCCCGACCATGAACTCGTGGCTCAGCATCCCCATCGACGTGACCTCGAAGGTGATCGTCTCGCCCTGCTTCGCGGTCACGACGTCCGGGTAGAAGCGGAGCGCGCCGCTCGCGACGATGCGCACGACGCGGGGCGTGGTGGTCGTCCCCGCGACGAAGCCCGGCGAGCCCGGATCGGGGGCTGAGCCGGCGTTGACCGCGCCGATGCCCATCATCCCGCCGGGGCCGATTCCCCACGAGGCAGCCTGGCCGAGTGGCGATGCGGGTCCGGAGCCGAACGCGGCGCCGAGCGTCAGGAGGATGACGCCGGCCGCGACGAGACCGGCCCCGAGACCGGCGAGTCGACGGTTGGCCACGATCAGTACCCCAGCGTCTTCTTCGCTTGCTCGAACTCCTGCTGGGTGATCTCGCCGCGGGCATACCGTTCGCGCAGGATGTCGAGTGCCGTCGGTCGCTCGGGCTCGCGGCTCGCGCTGCCGCGGCTGACGGCACCGATGGCCCACACGATCAGGACCACGAAGCCGACCATCACGAGCAGGCCGCCGAGCATCCAGATCCAGCCGAGCGCGCCGCCGTCGAAGCCGTATCCCATCATTCGTGTGTCTCCTAGCCGATTCAAGCAAGGCTTTCGCCCTGCGTCCATCAGTCTGGGCGGGCCACCTCAACCCTGGTTGCTGGTTTGCGTCAGATCTTGGTCAACGTCGGTCGGCCGCGCGTCCTCAGAGGGTCACCCGGAACCCGGCCAGCCGGCTGCCAACCACGAGGCCGGCGTGGGCCAGTCGCCGCTCCAGGCGCCCGCCGATCCACGAGCGCTCGAAGAGCACCTTGCCGGCGTGCCAGGACCGCC
>JAPVSP010000158.1:0-3027 GCA_047519685.1 Chloroflexota bacterium | reverse complement strand
CTTCGCCCAGTAGTCGTCGGCCATCTTGCTGGCCGCCAGCGCGGCCGGCGTCTCGAAGCCGGGAGCCATCGACGCCGCGTCGCCGGCGAGGACCTCGTGGTGTTCGATGTTCAGCAGTCGCAGCCAGCTCTGCTGGCCCATCGTGAGCGCGATGAAGTAGCCCAGCTCGACGAGCTCGGGCTCGGAGAAGTGCCGGTACAGCCGGTCCCAGAAGGCATCGTCGGGATCCAGGCGCCAGGTGATCGCCTCGGCGTACGCCAGGGCCGCCTTCTGCCGCTCGTCGTAGACGTCCGAGGTCTCGAAGTTCAGCAGCTGGTCGTACTTGCCCTCGGTGAGTCCCTGTGCCGAGGCCTGCACGGAGCGCTGGTTGCCGCAGTACTCGCACTTCACCGTGCGCGACACGTAGACCCGGCAGAGCTCCTTGATCCTGTGGTCGCAGACGCCCTCCCGGAACACCGCCTGCCAGGAATCCGCGAACGACCAGAACACGGCGGGGACGTGGGCTCGGACCGACTGGCTCTCCGGCCGCGGCGTACCGAACCGGGCGCACCGCTCCAACTCGGCACGCATGTCCTGGTCGACGGAATCCGGCGCGACATAGCCGATCCGCTGTTTGCTCGCCACCGCTGCCTCCTCTTGTCTCGTGCCGCGCCGTGACCGTGGATCACGCGAGCCGACATGCATCCTAGACTGGCCGAGCGATCGGGTGGAGTGGGGGAGGGAGGAGAGGTCGGGATGACGGGATCGCCGGTCGTGACGCCGGCCTGGCTCCAGGCGCACCTCGGTGAGCCCACGGTGATGGTCGCCCAGATCCGGTACGAGCTCGACGAGGATGACTACTCCGACGGCCACATCCCCGGTGCCCGGTGGTGGTACTGGAAGGACCTGCTGTGGCATCCGACCGACCGGGAGTTCGCGAGCCCGTCCCAGATCGCCGAGGGGCTCGGGGCGGCCGGGATCGACAGCGCTACGACACTCGTCGTCTACAGCGGCCGCAACCACTACGCGATGCACGCCTACTGGGTCCTCCACGGGATGCTCGGGCACCCGGACGTCCGTGTGCTCGATGGCGGAACGCGACGCTGGACGCTGGAGGGCCGGCCCGTCACGACGGAGCTGCCGACGCTCACCCCGGTCGTGTATCGGCCGCTGCGCAGGGAGCGGGACGATTCATCCCGGGTCACCCGGGATGACGTCCGGATGAACCTTGGCAGGCCGGGCCGCCGCCTGATCGACGCGCGGACCGGCGAGGAGTTCCGGGGCGAGCGGGTCAAGCCGGCCCCCGGGCCCGACCACGGCGCCGAGCGCCGCGGGCACATCCCCGGTGCGGTGAACCTCCACGGTCGCGACCTGATGGACCCGAACGACTCCACCCTGAAGCCGCGCGACGAGCTGGTGCGCATGTTCCGCGAGGTCGGCGCGGCACCGGATCAGGCAGCCGAGGTCGTCGCCTACTGTCGGCTCTCGCACCGGGCAAGCTCGATCTGGTTCGTCATGACCCAGATCCTCGGGTGGGACCACGTCCGGGTCTACGACGGCTCGTGGACCGAGTGGGGCAGCATCGTCGGCTTCCCGGTCGAGCGGTGACCGGCCGGGCGTGGCCGGCGGATCGGGGGCCCCCGTGGTCCGGGGATGGCGACCCCATGCCAGGTGCGCTAACGTCCGAGACACATGACGGACGTCCCAGCATGACCTGCACCGCGTGCGGCACCGAGAACCGGCCGGGCCGGAAGTTCTGCGCGAGGTGCGCGGCGCCCCTCGCCGTCCTGTGCGCGGCGTGCGGAGCGACGAACGAACCCGGGGAGACCTACTGCGGCGAGTGTGCCTCGCCGTTGCCGGCCCCTCCGACGGCCGCTCCGGTGTCCGGGGTGGCCGCTCACCCGGGCCCGGGCCGTGGCGCGGTCCCCGTCGCCGAGCGGCGCCTCGTCTCCGTCCTGTTCGCGGACCTCGTCGGCTTCACGCCGTTCGCCGCCGAGCGCGACGCCGAGGAGGTCCGCGACACCCTCACCCGGTACTTCGAGCTCTCGTCCGAGGTGATCACCCGCTACGGGGGGACGGTCGAGAAGTACGTCGGCGACGCGGTCATGGCGGTCTGGGGCGCCCCCACCGCCCACGAGGACGACGCCGAGCGGGCGGTCCGAGCCGGGCTCGAGCTCGTCGACGCCGTCCGGGCGCTTGGGCCGACGATCCAGGCGCGCGCCGGGATCCTGACCGGCGAGGCCGCGGTCACGATCGGCGCCGCCAACCAGGGGATGGTCGCGGGCGACCTCGTCAACACCGCGTCGCGCCTCCAGTCGGTCGCTCCGCCAGGGGGTGTCCTCGTCGGCGAGGCGACGAGGCGTGCGGCGGCCAGGGCGATCGCCTTCGAGGAGGTCGGCGAGCAGGTCCTCAAGGGCAAGACCAGCCCGGTCCCCGCCTGGCGGGCCCTGCGGATCGTCGCCGAGCGCGGCGGGCGGAACCGGAGCGAGACGCTCGAGGCCCCGTTCGTGGGCCGGGACGACGAGCTCCGACTCCTCAAGGACCTGTTCCACGCCACGGGTCGGGAGGGTCGCGCGCGGCTCGTCAGCGTCATCGGTTCCGGCGGGATCGGCAAGACGCGGCTCGCCTGGGAGTTCCTCAAGTACCTCGACGGGCTCGCCGAGGACGTGTGGTTCCATGACGGTCGCTCTCCCGCGTACGGCGACGGGATCAGCTTCTGGGCCTTGGGCGAGATGGTCCGCCGGCGGGCCGGCCTGCTCGAGACCGACGACGAGGCGACGACCCGGGCGAAGCTCGAAGCGGCGCTCGAGCAGCACGTCCCGGATCCGGAGGAGCGGCGCTGGATCGAGTCCGCCCTGCTCACGCTCCTCGGCTTCGAGAGCGGGGTCGGCTCCGACCAGCTGTTCGGGGCCTGGCGGACCTTCTTCGAGCGGCTCGCGGCGACCGCACCGGTCGTCATGGTCTTCGAGGACTTCCACTTCGCCGACTCGGGCCTGCTCGACTTCGTCGACCACCTGATGGAGTGGAGCCGGAACGTCCCGATCTACG